>CAYNVK010000168.1:0-7143 GCA_964400395.1 uncultured Lentimicrobiaceae bacterium
GCCCTGCCAGGATATCGAAGTTGGTAATTTCGGGGCTCATGAAATTGTTTCCCTCCGCATTTATGGTATAGGTAAGCTGAAACTGCTGGCCCATGTACACCTGCCGGGGTGCCTGTCCTGAAAAACTGATGTTTTGGGCCAGCAAAAGGCCTGGTATAACAAGCAGGAATAAAAATATCAGTTTACGTTTCATGTATTTGGTTTGTTACTGTTCAGCTTTGAGCAGTGGTATCGGCTTGTTAGTGGATTGCAAATATCTTTAATAACCTGTTTTTCAATGTTTAATTTATCCGTTACCCGGTTTTCCTGGGTTTTATCTCAATCTAATTACCAATCTTTCTCGGGCTGACTGATTGTAGGGTTGTTCTGTTTGTTTTTAGTTTTCTCTAAGGTACGTTTCTCGTTGTTATTCATGGCATTGAGCATGCGGTCGGCATCCTGTTTCGACATGTTGGGTTTGGGCTGCGGCTGTTTTTGTTGTTGCTGCTCCTGCTTTTTTTGCTCTTTTTGTTGTTGCTTTTTATCCTGCTGTTGCTTTTTTTCCTGCTGTAATTTCGTCATGGCATCAGCAAGATTGTATCTGGTATCTTCATCTTTCGGGTCTTCGCGAAGCGCCATTTTGTAAGCATCAATGCTTTCCTTGTATTTTTTACTTTGCAGAAGTGTATTACCCAGGTTGTAGAAGGTATTTGCCTTGTGGGCTTCCTTTGTCCCTGATTGCGCCACTTTGAGGTACTGCGCAGCAGCCTGGTCGTAGTTTTGCTGCTTATACAGCGAATTGCCCAGGTTAAAAGTAGCCTTCTGTGAGTTTGGTGCTTTTGTTAATGCCTTACGATAGTCAATCTCGGCTTCTTTGAAATGGCCGTCCTTATATGCCTTATTACCCGAACGCACCAGTTTTTGTGCAGGTTGCGCAAGCATACAACCCGCAGATAGGAGAAGAAACATGATGATTATACTCCTCATTGGCTATTGGTAGTATTAGTTTTAAATAATTTTATTTTTCCTGCCAGCCGCCCTTTGCGATCGGCAATCAGTGTTTCAGCTACAATTAAAAGGAGCGCTGCCAGTACAAAAAACTGGAAACGATCTTCGTAGTCGCTGAAAAAAGCTTCGTTGTATTCTGCTTTTTCCAGTTTGTTTATCTGGTCGAATACTTCCTGCACCCCCGATTGCGAGTTGTTAGCCCTTACAAATATTCCCTTTCCTGCTTTCGCGACATCCTGCAGCATGGGTTCGTCGATGCGGGTGATGACTGTAATGCCCTGGGCATCTTTTTTGTACCCGATCTGGGTATTGCCGCTGTAAACAGGTATGGGTGCGCCTTCGGGCAGACCTATCCCAATGGTATAAACACGAATGCCTTTCGATGCAGCTTCCTGGGCAGCTTCCACGGCATTATCTTCGTGGTTTTCGCCATCTGTGATTACAATGATGGCTTTGCTTTGTTTTGTATTTCCAAAACTGGAAGCACTGGTTTCGATGGCATCGCCTATGGCTGTTCCCTGCACCGGTATCATACCCGGGGTGATATTCGAAAGGAAAAGCCTGGTGGCTGAATAATCGGTAGTAAGCGGCATTTGTACATACGATTTACCGGCAAATACCACCAGTCCAACCCGGTCGTTTTCGAGTTTGCCCAATAAGTGTATAATAGCCTGTTTGGCGCGTTCCAGCCGGTTGGGGGTGATATCCTGTGCCAGCATGCTGTTCGAGACATCGAGCACAAAAACCATATCCACACCTTTGCGTTTTATCTTTTCGAGTTTCGAGCCGGTTTGCGGATCGGCCAGGCCGATTACAATCATGAGCCATGCCATCGACCAGAGGATAAATTTCAGAATCTGGCGAACCCCTGAATATTCAGGCACCAGCCGCAGCACCAATCCCAGCTCACCAAAAGTAGAAAGTGCTTTTTTCTTTTGCAGGCGTGCATACACAAACAACAGCACCAGCACAGGAATGAGCAGCAGCAGGTAAAGGAATTGTGGATGAGCCAATCGGAACATAACAACTAATTATTGGTTAAGGAACTAATTTTAGCACCGCAAAACGAAATACAAATTCGAGGGTAAGCAGCAGCAATGCAAAAATTAAAAATGGCATGAACTCTTCCTTTTTACGGTTGAATTCGGTAACATCAATCTTCGATTTTTCGAGCCTGTCAATTTCTTTATAAACTTCCTGAAGCTTCTGCCGGTTGGTAGCCCTGAAATATTTACCGTTGGTTAGCGCCGATATTTTCTTCAGCAGGGCTTCATCAATCTGCACTTCCATGCGTTGGTATTGCATTCCGTATTGGGTGCGCACCGGGAACAAAGCCGATCCCATGGTCCCGACTCCAATAGTGTATATCCTGATGCCGTACAATTCGGCCATCTCAGCTGCCGACTGCGGATCGATGGAGCCCATGTTGTTTATTCCATCGGTGAGCAGGATTATGACCTTGCTCCGGGCTTTGCTTTCCTTCAACCGGTTAATGGCTGTTGCCAGTCCGTCGCCGATTGCCGTTCCGTCATCAATCATTCCGAAGTTAATTTCTTTGAAAAGGTTGATTAACATAGCATGATTTGATGTGAGCGGGCACTGTGTAAAGCTTTCGCCGCTAAATACCACCAGCCCGATACGGTCGTCGGGTCGGCTGTTGATAAAATCGATAGCTACCTCTTTGGCAGCTTCAATCCGGTTGGGCTTCACATCTTCGGCCAGCATGGTGCTCGAAATATCAGTGGCCAGCATAATGTCAATACCTTCAACACTGATATCCTGCCGGTTCATGTTAGTCTGGGGCCTGGCCAGGGCCAGTATCAAAAGCGCAATTGCCAGCATCCGTAACCCGAACAGTGCATACCTTACATAATGCTTCCAGCCTATTGTCATCTGACGGAATACCGCTGTCGACGAGAGCTGCATCGGAACTGAATAATGCCTGAGCTTATACCAGTACCAGGCTAATGCCCCTGGGATGAAGAGCAGCAACCATAGGTAAGCGGGGTCGGCAAAGTGAAGTCGTGCTATCATTCTTTTATTTCGGCTACAGTGGGTTGTACGGTATTGTCAGCTGCATTTGCAGGTTCGGCGCTTGCCGGCAAAGGTTTGGTTTCGTTGATGAACTGCCTGGACCAGGTCATACTCAGTTCATTTTCCCGGTTTTGGGGTATGGCTTTGGCAAATTTTGCGAAATCAGCCTGCATCAGCACATTATTCAGCAAGGTACGCGCATCAGGCTTGAGTCCTGCCTGTTCATAGCTTTCCAGAATTTCGGAAGTAACCATTTCCATGGCATCTATACCATGCTGCTGTTGGAGGTAGCGCCTGAGAATATCCGTTAACTCGGAGTAATACTCCTTTGTTTTTCCGCTTTGCCACAGTTTCTTTTCGTTCAGTGCATCAAGGCTTTGCAAGGCATCTTCCCAGGGCGGGCCTACCGGTCGGGTTATTACGGGGAACAGGGGTTTATTCAGTCGTTTGCGCCAGAAATAATACCAAACCAGGGCTATAATCATAACAATTACCATTGCCCCACCAAAGTAGGGTGCCAGTTCCGAAAAGGTGATCGGTGCCTGTATCGGGCCTTTAATATCCCTGATGGCCTGGGTTGTATCAACGGCTACAGTCCTCACTTTCAAATATACACCTTCCGAAATTAACTCATGTCGGGTGGTATCTCCGGCATAGGAGAACAAAATTGTAATGGGCGGAATGTAATGAAACCCGGTATCGAATGAGGTGATTGATAAGGTTTGGCTGTAGTTTACAAACTCTTTGCGGCTGGTACTGCTGGTATCAATTTTCGATTTTGATGCTATTTCGACTGAAGCCGTAAGGGTATCGGCCAACGAAGGCCAGTAAATTTTTGTTGCTTTGGGGAGCGTGGCATTTATTCGCAGTTGTACCCTTTCCCCGATCCGGATGGATGAAGTATCGAGTGTAAGCACGGCTTTCTGCGCAAAAACGTCAGAAGCAGTGAATACAAATGTAAACAGTGCTATATTGAAAAAAGAAAAAAGGTTTATTTTCAATTTCATATTTATCCTCAATGCCGCATTTCGCGAAGTGTAAAAAGTTTCATCAATGGTTTTACATAATCCTGGCCTGTGGGGATGCTCACCGTGTCAATACCTGATCTTTTAAAAATTCCATCAATGGTTTTCTCGTGGTTCTTCCACCACTTACCGTAAGTTTCGCGCACCTTGCTGCTCGAAGTATCCACCCACACACGGCCTTCACTTTCTTTATCGTACACTTCCATCATGCCGATAGCCGGAAGCTCAGCTTCACGTGCATCGTAAACCCGAACTGCCACCAGGTCGTGCTTGCCTGAAGCAATTTTGATAGCTGGTTCGAATTCATGATCTATAAAATCGGAAATGATAAAAGCGGTACAGTGTTTTTTAATGGCATTGGTAAGGAACCGCAATGCTTCCGAGAGGTCGGTACCCTGGCTTTCGGGTCTGAAATCAATAAGTTCGCGGATGATTCGCAGTATATGGGTAGCCCCTTTTTTAGGGGGTATAAATTTCTCGACCTTGTCGCTGAAAAATATAACACCCACTTTATCATTATTCTGAATGGCCGAAAATGCCAGAACAGCAGCAATTTCAGTCATCACATCCTCTTTAAATGATCCTTTGGTGCCGAATTCGTTGGAGCCGCTCACGTCTATGAGCAGCATAACCATCAGCTCGCGCTCTTCATCAAAAATCTTCAGGTATGGCGTATTGAAGCGGGCGGTCACATTCCAGTCTATATTTCGTATATCATCACCAAACTGGTATTCGCGGACTTCGCTGAAAGCCATACCCCGGCCCTTAAAAGCACTGTGGTAATGCCCCGAAAAAATATTCCGCGACAAGCCCCTGGTCTTTATCTCAATGCGCCTGACTTTCTTTAAAATCTCGGAGGGTTCCACTGTATTTCGATATTTAATGATGGGATTTGGTACAACCAAAGTGTTGGAAGAAGTGATAATTCAATGTAAGAATACTTTTAAACGATATTGTGCTGGGTATTTAACAAAAGAGGGTTGCTCCTGTTCGCGGTAATCGTCGAAGTATAATCTTAAATTTTCGCATCACTTCATTTGCATGTGAACACCCCGGCTATGGTACTTCTACCGAATTCAGTATTTCGTTGATGATGTCCTCGGAAGTTATATTTTCTGCTTCTGCCTCATAGGTTAATCCGATGCGGTGGCGCAGCACATCGTGAGCTACAGCCCTGATGTCCTCCGGAATCACATACCCGCGCCTTTTGATAAAAGCATGCGCTTTTGCAGCCATTGCCAGGAATATACTGGCCCTGGGTGAAGCACCATAACGGATCAGATCCTTGAATTTTTTCAGGTTGTAATCGGCCGGGAAACGACTTGCAAATACAATATCGGTGATATAGTTCTCAATTTTTTCGTCGAGGTAAACTTCCTTTACAATTTCTCTTGCCCGCTGAATATCAGAAGGTTTAAGGATTTTGCGGGTCGTCAGGATTTCGTTGTTGATGTTCTGGCGCAGTATCAGTTTTTCTTCCTGTTTTAACGGGTAGGTTATCACCAGCTTCAGCATGAATCGATCGACCTGTGCCTCGGGTAACGGATAAGTACCTTCCTGTTCAATCGGGTTTTGGGTGGCAAGCACCAGGAACGGGTCAGGAAGGGCATAGGTTTTTTCGCCAATGGTAACCTGTTTTTCCTGCATGGCTTCGAGCAAGGCACTCTGAACCTTGGCCGGTGAACGGTTAATTTCGTCGGCCAGTATAAAGTTGGCAAACACCGGACCTTTGCGTACCTGGAATTCCTCACTCCGCTGGCTGTAAATCATAGTCCCCACAACATCGGCGGGCAGGAGGTCGGGAGTAAACTGAATCCTGCTGAAGCTAAGGTCAATGGAATTAGCCAGCGATTTTATGGCAAGTGTTTTGGCCAGGCCGGGAACACCTTCCAGTAAAATATGTCCGTTCGAGAGTAAACCAATAATCAGTCGTTCAATCATTTGTTTCTGCCCAACTATTACCCGGTGCATTTCAAGGGTAAGCATGTCAACAAACGCACTTTCACGCTGTATTTTCTCGTTTAATTCACTGATGTTGCTTTCTAACATTTCTGAGTCATTAATTTGATGTGCAAAAGTAAAAACAGCCCATATTCACTCCCTTTAAATTGCTGTTAAAAAATGTTAATCAGCCCGGCTTTCGAGCAACTTTTAACAATACGTAACTTTATTACTGCCTATTTGGAAATCCTTGTCAATTGTGGCATTTAAATACATAGCAGTAATGTTGGGTACAAATGTCAACTGCTTAAAATTTGTACCCGATTCATTTTAAACAATCTATGACAATACCCCTCCGGAATAAGAATTGCTGTGACTGGTAGAAACCTTAATATCCACTCTCATCTTAGCTTATAAATAGCTATCGGAAATGTATTATTATCCTCATGTTATTTAATTAAGGGTCAAAAAAAAATATCCTCCGATCAACTGGTTAAGGCTGTCCGGAGGATATTCCTGCATTGCACAGGTAAATGGCTAAAGCAGGCTTATTTTATATTAAGTTTCTTTTTAATTTCTTTTGGAATGGCATCTTTGTGAACCATAATGGCAATGGTATTCAGCCTGATGTAGGCTTCCGACATATTGAGGTAGCCGCCGAAATTGTTGCTTTCGGCTGCCCATGAATTTTTGGTGCGGAAGTATCTTTTGCCATTCTGATCTTTTACCGTACCGGTGATGTGCATCAGGTGATCGTCGGTAGCCGAAAAATTATCGAATGCTGCCTGCCTGGCCTCGGGGCTTATCAGTTTTTCGGGTACGGGTTTTTCGAAGGTGTAAAACTGTGCTCTGCGTTCCTTCTCGGTTAACTTTTCCCATTTGGTTCGTTCGGTTCCATTCATATTTTCAATGCTCACTTCGGGTACTACTGCCACCCCGTTTTTATGCGAAAAGCCTTTATCACTTACATCTCCGTCCCAATCAACGGTATATCCTTTGGTTAACGCATAATCCATAATTTGCACCAGTTCATCAAGCGGAACATTGTAATAATTCCCTCCAGCCCAGTTATCCGGTACTTCCAGTAAGAAGGAAGAGTAATAAGGATGATGTGTGTACGAAGTAATCTCAACGTAATCATCCGGATTTATTTTTT
>CAYNVK010000169.1:0-1865 GCA_964400395.1 uncultured Lentimicrobiaceae bacterium
GAGCGAAATGCGTTCAATGGTTTTTTCAGCTTTCTTACTAAAAAGTTCGCGATTTATAAGTTCCAGTTCTATTCCCAGCTTGCTGATGAGCGAGAGGGTTTCCTGCATCAGTTTTTCCAGTACTTTATACAGCAGGGCATCCGATGTTCCGGCCTGAAGTATTTCGTAAGGATCGTTCATTTCCTTGGCGCTGTTAAAAAGGCTGCTTACAACCCAGTGGGGTTTGCCGATGGTAATAATATATCCTTCGCCCCAGAAGATTTTAACCTCCTTGGTCTTCAGGAAACGGTTCCAACGGTCGTAATGCGGGAAATGCAGGATGAGAAAATAATAATCATCGTAGATGTCGATCTTAGGTCGTTGATTCACACTTCGGCAGTCTTCAATATCGAGTGGGTGGAAGTGAAAATTATCTTTCAGAAATCCGAGGTCCTCATCTGAGGGGTCTTCAATATAATGCCACTTAATCGTGCCTATCTTAATAGTCTGAATCATAGGTTGCCCTTTTTTATGATCGTAAATACTGATGAATTTTACATTCCTGCGTTTGTTTTGAAATGAAGGGCAAAGGTAATTCAAATATCGGTTAATCGTGAATTTTTTCTGCTGCACCTTGTCAATTTCAACCACATCTTTTTTAGTCGCGATTTAGCTTGGTTTAAGTTGCTGTGGCTGCGATGTTTTTTTGAACATAGCGCATCATGCATGCATTTTTCAACATAATCTGTATCAATGCGTATCTTTGCCCAAACTTTTAGCAATCGTATGGAACAACTTCCCCTCAATGCATGGCTGCCCATTACCCGCGACGAAATGCTGGCCCGTGGCTGGACCGAGGTTGACGTTGTTATTATTTCGGGCGATGCCTATGTTGACCACCCTGCTTTTGGCACTGCTGTGATTGCGAGGGTTATCGAAAATGCAGGTTTTACAGTTGCTATTGTACCCCAGCCAAACTGGAAGGACGACCTGCGCGATTTCCGCAAATTTGGCAAACCGAGGCTTTGCTTTGCCGTAGCTGCCGGTAATATGGACAGCATGGTGAACCATTATACGGCGGGCAAACGACTCAGGTCCGACGATGCTTATACCCCTGGCGGCAAAGCCGGTTTCAGGCCCGATTATGCCACGGTGGTGTACACACGTATCCTGAAAAAGCTTTATCCCGAAGTACCGGTTGTAATCGGCGGGATTGAAGCCAGCATGCGCAGGCTGGCCCATTACGACTACTGGTCGGATACGCTGAAGCCTTCAGTGTTAGTTGATAGCGGCGCCGATTTGCTGGTGTATGGCATGGCCGAAAAAGGGATAGTTGAAGTATTGAAAAGGCTTGCCGAAAATCCGGAAATCGCATGGATTACCGATGTGCCGCAAACCGGTTTTGTGGTACCCGAAGCTGCGGCAAAGGATTTTGAAATCAAGGATAAAACAATAACATTGCCCTCATACACTGCCTGCCTGAAAGATAAAAAGGCATTTGGCGAATCGTTTAAGCATATTGAGCAGGAAAGCAACAAGGCTTCGGCCCGAAGGCTGATACAGCATACCGGTGAGCAGGCCGTGGTTATAAATCCGCCTTTCCCGCTCATGACTACCGATGAACTGGATGCTGTGTACGCTTTGCCTTATACGCGTTTGCCCCACCCGAAATACAAAAAAAGGGGAGTAGTGCCGGCTTACGAAATGATCAGGCATTCGGTTACTATGCATCGCGGATGTTTTGGGGGCTGTGCTTTTTGTACCCTCAGCGCGCACCAGGGGAAGTTTATTTCGAGCCGTTCGGAAACATCAATTCTCCACGAGGTTGAAGCAATCAGTAAAATGCCCGATTTTAATGGTAATGTTTCGGATTTGGGCGGCCCTTC
>CAYNVK010000169.1:1875-7142 GCA_964400395.1 uncultured Lentimicrobiaceae bacterium
CAGTAAGGTTTTTTAAACGCTGCAAAAAAGTTAATACATGAAAAAAGTATTCCTATTTATTTCATTTCTAAGTTTTATATACACATTAACTGCCCAACCTGGTTTAATTAAAGGCACAATTACCGATTTGGGTGGCCCTTCGGCCAATATGTACAAGATGCAGGGCTTCGACCTCGATATTTGCGAAAAATGCAAAAGGCCTTCCTGTATATTCCCTTCCATTTGCAACAACCTGAACACCGACCACAAGCCGCTCACCAGTTTGTACAAAAAAGCCTCGGCGATAAAAGGGATCAGGAAAATTTACATTGGAAGCGGTATCCGTTACGATATGCTGGTCGGCCGCAGCGCCGCCGATGATAAGCGATTCGGGTTAACCGAATATACCCGTAACCTGGTAAAGAATCATGTTTCGGGCCGGCTTAAGGTTGCCCCCGAGCATACCAGCGACCATATTCTGAAAATCATGCGTAAGCCTACATTCAAACTGTTTCACCAGTTTAAGCAAACGTTTGATGAACTCAATAAGCAAGAGGGGTTGCGGCAGCAGATTATCCCGTATTTTATTTCGAGCCATCCCGGCAGCCGTCTCAGTGATATGGCCCACCTGGCATGCGAAACCCGCGAACTTGGCTTTCAGCTGGAGCAGGTACAGGATTTTACACCAACACCTCTTACCCTGGCCAGTGCCATTTATTATTCGGGTATTCATCCATATACCGGCGAACAGGTTTATACGGCCCGCAGCAGGCAGGAAAAAGAAGAGCAGCGAAAGTTTTTCTTCTGGTATAAACCCGAAAACAGGCAATGGATCAGGCAATCGCTTGCCAAAATCGGGGAGCCGGCCCTTGCCGATCAATTGCTAGGCGGGAAAGCAGGAAATAGAAGATAATTCAGGAGTCTTCATTCCTTGCTGATTTTCTCTTTGCTTATGCGTATTTTGATTTTATCGGGAATCCAGTTAATTTTTATGGCAGTTCAAACAAAATCCTTTGTGAATACAGATGGTTCCGCCACAGGTAGGGCAATGCCATCTTTCCACCTCTTTCTCCATAAAGTGTATCAGTCCGTGGTTTTTTATATACATCAGGTTATCGAGCAGGCTGGTATTGTACCGGGTGCGGTAACGCTTGTCGAGTTGTTTTAAACGCGGGCATGGAAATTTTTGGCAGGAGTAGCAGAAATATTCGCCTGTGGATTGCAAGGTTTCACAGTTCCGGATGATGCATTGATCGCAGGACCTGGATTTGTAACCAACCTGGCTCAGGCAGCCATTGCACACATTTTTATCTCGCAGGTGGGCTGAGCAAACCTCGCAGTTTATTCCACATGGAGCAATCATTGCTGGATTCATGGTTGTGGAATTTTACCCTCAGCAGATGAAATATACACTAAACCGAAGTACGTGGTTGCGAAAGGATTTGGCGATTGCCGGCTTTACACTCACCTATTTTGAGGGAATAATGGTAACCGGGCATGGACTGTGCTTTACAACGCCCGAGCACACACTGCCGATGAAGGCCCTGTAAAGGAAACCATGGTTGTGGGCGCCCAGTACAATATGGCGGGCATTCAGCGCTATTGCTTTTTCAATAATGGTCTCCACTACCGGGCCTTTTACAAGTTCGTAATCCGATTCAATATTACGCTTGTGCAGGTATTCCGACATCGATGCCAGGTCGGCTTTTATCTGGTCGAATTCTTCTTCCGAATCGGCAGGAATCACGGGTTGCACAACTTCATTCCCGATGTATGTTGGAACAGGGATCACCACATGAAGTATATGGACCTGGCTGTTGAAAGCCCCGGCCAATACAGCTGCATATTCAACCGCTGCACTTGCAAGATCCGAAAGATCGACAGCAACTAATATCTTATCCATTTTAAGATGTATTTGATTGTGAAATCTATTGTACAAATATAATGAATACTGAAGATAAAAGCAAGTTTTGTTAGCCGGAAGAAAAGGCGAATTTGAGAAGAGCCTTATTTAATGATCAGTTTCGACGAAAAATAAGTATGAATCCCTTTAATGGTTAGCAAATAGATGCCTGGTTTGAGCATTTGTACATCAACGGCTGTGCTCAGAGATTGCGAAATATTTCCGCTGATAAGTATTTTCCCCGTAAGGTCACTGATAGAAAACTGCGTAATATCTTTTATATCCTCTTGATTTACAATAGAAATGAAATCGTGTGCCGGGTTTGGCCAGATGGCAAACGAAGCCGGGGCCCGTGTATGATCAACGGCATTAAGCAGGCATACCTTTGGGAATATGGCATTCGAAATAATAAGTCCGCCTTGCTGGGTCCATAAGTCCGGGGCTGATATCCAGTTGTTGGTATTCTGAAGAATCCATGCCGTATTTACCGGAACTTTTCCGGGGCCTGTCGACCAGAAAGCCAGTGTATCGCCCGTTAGAACCGGAAACCTGACGCCTGCAAAAAATGAGCCCCCGGGTTGAAATGGGGTGTCGAAGTCGACGGTGGTATACCTGTTGTTGGTTACATCGCTAACCAGGGTTGAGAGCAACACGGTATCCGACCTGAGTAAGATGCCGGGTTTGCCGGTTGAGGGATCGAATTTCCAGATTTGTAAGGGTATTTTTTCGTTGTGTCCTGCCGATTGTTTTGCCTTGGCGAACCTGTATATCATCCCTGTAATTGCCAGGTTTGGCTGCATATTTTCGAAATAATCGCAAACTGCTCTGTCGTTGTACGTATTATTCCCAGCTACATACCCTTTACCGGGAATAGCGTAGTAGGTAAGTGGTTCGGGCAATGGGAAATGCAGGGTATCGCAACTCACGTAATTGGGAGTAACTTTAATGTAATCCCTTTTCTCGAGGGCGAAACCATTGGCGCCGTCAGATATGGAAAGTTTAACCGTGTACTGACCGTAAGTGGCATAGGTATGGGTCGGGTGCTGAGCCATGCTGCTGTCGCCATCGCCGAAATGCCATTTCCAGCTGATTGGGTTGCCACTCGACTGGTCGGTGAATTTTACGGTTAAAGGAGCCGCACCCTGTTGAACATCAGCTATGAATTTTGCTTCGAGGCTTTTCAGTGATGAAACATTTTCCGGCTCAGCTACAGGAACAATAAAGTCGTGACGCGTTTGCTGCGCAATGCAAAAAAATGTCAATAAGGAGAAGATGGAGGTAAGCAGAATTTTCATGATGCCGGAGTTTGTACAAAGATATTGCTACGGCATCAGAAATCAAACTTTACACCGGTTTTAAATCCGAGCGTAAGTTCGTCGGTAGGCTGGTTATTTATTGATAATACAGGTTTAAAATACCACCGGCTTGTAGGGGTAAAATATATGCTTAAGCGGTTAAGGACTTCATAGTTAAAGTCAATGCCTGTTATAAAGTTTACATTTACATCGTTGTAAACCGGTTTCGAAGAACTTACGCTTGTTATGCTGGCGTTGTACTGGTTTTTGATCGAATTTTCGGTGGTTGATACCAGGTCGGGGTTATTGAGCCTGACTCCGAAACCCGCACCTGCATTAATCCAGGTCGAAAATTTCCCTTTACTGAAAAGCCTCCGTCCCAAACCGAGGTTATATGTAAAATACTGGTGCTTTTCGGAACCGACATACTCCGACTCGAGGCTGGCGGTATTGTAACTTATGGTGTCAATCTTACCGCCTGGCCCCATGGCTGTAACCGGTGATTTAACATCGTAGTTCATGCTTATTTCCAGCTCTTCCTGGTTGTAAGCCATACCAATGCTGGTATTAAACCTTACTTTTTCCTTATTGTACATAGCGGTGAGATCCACATTGTAAAATACAGAATTGTCGGTTCCATTGTTGATATTCTCAGGCAGGTAACCCATTGCCAGCGCAAAATGATTAGGGTTGGAAGTTTTGGCAGTTGTTGTGGGCATGCTGCTCAATTCGGTATCAGTTAATTGCGGGGTTTTTGATGATTCCTTTACGCTGTTCCCGTTATAATTGAAAGGCGTAACCAATGGATTTGACAGGGCTGTGATTTGTTCGGGAGTAAGCCCGGTTTCGTCACTGGTTTTTGATGCATTTTGAGTTTCTACCGCTGTTTGAACAGCTAACGCTGGTGCCATATCGGGTAAAGCCATGGTATTGGGCTCGGTAGGTAAGGATGCCATTATCGCCTGATGATCTTTCAACGTAGCGGCATTAGCTACTGTAGTTCCGGCAGGCTTTCCGCCCCCGGTTTTAGCTGTTTTTTGTGTGCCTTGTGTAACTGTTGATTTTTGCTTTGAAATCTGAGCCGATGCCAAAGTATTTTTGTTGGCTGCCGAAATCTGGCCGGAGCCGGAAGTATTTGCCTTTTCTGCCCCCCCGGGTTTAATGGCGGATATTTCCTGTTGTTGTACGCCTGGCTGCACGGCGTTTTCAGTCGTTAGCCCGGCAAATTTGGAAACGGTAAAGAATAATAACAAACCTGCTGCAGCCGACAACGCAATGCGAATGGAGGTTTTGATGTAAACCGTCCTGCTGAGTCGGCGCGAAATGATGGCCCAGGTGCCTTCGTCGGGAGCATGTACCGGCAGCTCCTGAAGTTTCTGCTGGTAAGCAGCTTCGGCATCAAGCGCATCAAGCTTTGCCGACATACGCTCCCACATGCCGGGGTCAGCAGCATGCTTTGGCAATTGCTCGCTCAGCCTCAATTTAATATGTTTGTTAGTTCCGTCCATGTTATTCATCCATCAATGCAGCTAGCCGGTTTTTTAGCATTTTTTTTGCATGATGCAACTGCGACTTCGATGTGCCTATTGAAATTCCAAGCATGTTGGCTGTTTCTTCGTGCGAAAATCCTTCAACTTCGGTAAGCAGGAAAACGGTTCTGTATCCATCGGGTAACGAAAGGATTACCTTTTCAAGATATTCGCTGTCGAGCGTATCGGGTATCAGGATCATTTCATCATTTTTTGCTTCTTCAAGATCGGCGAAGGCAAGGTTGCGGTTTTTTGAAAGATGCCTGAGCGAAGTGCGTACAACAATGGTTTTTATCCAGGCTCCCAGGGTTGAATCGAAACGGTACTGCCCGATATCGCGGAATACCTGTATAAAAGCATCCTGCAGAACATCGTGTGCGTCGTCGCGGTTATTTACAATGCGGTATGCAATGGTGAACATGGCATCGCAATACCGGTGGTAGAGGTCGCGCTGGGCAACGCGCTTATTGTGCAGGCACCCGTGAACCAGGTCCCGCTCAATATCGCTTTTGCTACCGGTAATCAGTTGTACAACGTTCCTCAATGATGTATTGGTTTAGC
>CAYNVK010000170.1:0-7122 GCA_964400395.1 uncultured Lentimicrobiaceae bacterium
TGCCGACGCTGTTTACCTTCAGCTACAGCTGTTTTAAAATTTATCTCAGGCCGGTTCCTACACCCTGTATCTTGTGGTAATGAATCAAATCCATGTCCCCAAATGTTCACATAAGTAAAGTCTTTCCTAGAAGGGACCGGCATTATAAAAATATGTTAGCGGTTCTTGACGGAGGTATGTGCGAAGGAATGTGTGTAGCAATACACAGCAACGACAAAAGCCTGGATTTGCTCTAATCTTTCATGCCTTGTATTGCGAGAAGATACCTCCGGCGTAGAAACGCAACATATTTTTATCAAGCCTTGATTTTTTCTTTGTTACTTTCTTTTGCATTAAGGCAAAAGAAAGTAACAAAGAAAACTATAATAAATTCTACAAGATATCTCTTATATAATCAGTAAGTTAATTACTGGATTTCCAGCTTTTAAATATGATTCGTATTTCTTATCCGGACCTGTTACTTAACATCGGCTTACTAGCCATCAACAGGAAAATACTACATGAAATGTTCCGCTCTAGAACGCTTCCCCCAGGAAAAGATAAACGGTAGCAAATCCCTTGCTGAAGCCCAGGTCGAAGGAAACATTGGTATTTGAATACTTATTAAATTTTAACCGTATACCTGCTCCTGCTGCCGGGTGCCAATAATAGAAATGCTGGGTGTTGTATTCGGAAGCCGAAAGAATACTTCCAAAAACTACGCCGCCCAGCAGCCCGTTGGCCGTGATCCCGAAACGATACTCCGATTCGAAATACAGCAGGGCATTGCTTCGGTACCTGTTTTGCGCAATACCCCTGGAGGCTGAACCGGTGGCGGGTTCCCAGCGGTTGGCAGGCATATCGAGATAGGGCACATCGCCGCTTATTATGGTCCAGTAATAACTTCTGCAGGCAAGTATACTTTTCTTCTTCCCGATGATAGGGAAGTATTTTCGTACATCGGCAAACACCGATTGCCAGTTGTTGTCGCTGCCCAAAAGCTCACTAAAAAAACTATAGGTTATACTGCCCATGAAGCCTTGTTGCGGATTGGTTGAATTACGACGGCTGTCGTACAAAACCGGAAAAGTAATCCCCGAAGAGATGGTTTTGTTTTTCTCAAATGAAAAAATTTGCGCCAGAGTGTCGCTGAAAGCACTTTCCTCCACGCTGATATCCGAATGCCGGTCGAGTGCATACCCGATACCTGCCGAGAAGTGGGGAAATAATCCGATTGTGGCATTCTGATGGATACGCTGGTGCTTATAATCGATCAGGGTTTCATTTTCATCGGGGCTGTTGCCGCCCAGGCCCCAGGTATTTTGCGGGTAATTCAATATAAAATACTCGCCTTTAAAGTTCCAGGTGTTGTTTCGAAGCCAGATGTCAGGCATGAGCTGGAAACCGTATTGCCCTCCAAACCCGATATAGGGGAAAAAATAAATGGTCGACACATTGGTTTTTTGAATATCGCCCAGCAAAAACGACACGTTGAAAGATGTAAATGTAGGTTTCCCGCCCGAGATATTGGATGTGGTGGGGAAAAGTGAAAACCTGATTTTACTATTGTCGCGCTTTTGATCCGAATTTTTCACCTTCAGCCATTTAACCAGGTAGTCGACAAGGTCAACTTTTTTTATACTATCATCGCTTGAAACAGCTGTTTGCGGAGGTGCAGTGCCCACAAGGCTGTCAGACGACTGAGCCAATACACAAGGCAAGGCACTCATAAGGCACAGAAAGCAAAACAGGATATATTTCATGGTATGTTGCAAGCTGTAGCAAAAATACAAGGAAAAGTCCAGAGTTTATATCTTATGGCTATATATTCGTATAGCACGTAGATACATCGTTAAATCAGGCCCGGAAATATTGCGAATGAATGGCTGTATGTGTATCGCAAAATGATTTATTTTGAACTATATTTGTATGTTAATAGCCTGATTTCATTGGATTGTTACATCATTACTGGTATGAAATTTTTTTTGGAATTAAAGCAAGCTTTATACTACACTAAAAACATTTTATGAAAAAGATCCATTTAATATTTATCGGATGCCTAATAACCATTAAGGCTTTGAGCCAGGATACGGCAAGCCCGGTTTTTATGATTTATGGCCAGGTAATGACTGATATGGGATACAATTTCGGGCAGGTGAATCCCTTGTACTTTGATGTAATGCGGCCTACACAACTGCCGGCCTACAAAAATGAATTTGGTACCGACGGGAGTACTTACTTTGGGGTACGGCAATCGTCACTGGGTTTTAAAAGCATTACACCCACCAGGTACGGTGAACTGAGAGCCCGATTTGATTTTGATTTGTTTGGGGTTGGTGCTAATGCCGGACAAACTACCTTTCATATGTTATATGCCTGGGTTGAACTGGGTAAATTTGCGGTAGGCCATAACTGGAGCCTGTTCTGCGATTTTGATGTATTTCCGAATATTGTTGAATACTGGGGACCCTCGGGCATGTCGTTATGCAAAAATGTACAGTTTCGTTATATCCCTTTGCAGGGAGCAACGCGGCTAGCGTTTGCCATTGAGCGCCCCGGTGCAAGTGCCGACGAAGGTGTTTACCAGGATCGTATCGAACTTACGGATGTAAAGCCCAGGTTTAACCTACCCGATTTTTCGGCCGAACTGCGTATTTCGCGCGACTGGGGCTATGCCGAACTGGCATCCGTAATTCGAAAAATGGAATGGGTCGACCAGGGCATGCAGCCCTACGACCTGAGCGGGAAAGCTATGGGCTGGGGATTCAACATGAGCTCAAAGATAAAACTGGGTACTAAAGATGTTTTTAAAGGCCTGGCCATCTACGGGGAAGGAATTCAGAATTTAATGAACGATGCCCCCACCGATATCGGTATACAAAATGACTTTGGCAATACCGTTTCCCCTGTAAAAGGTGTTGCGCTTCCTATTGCCAGTTTTATGGCCTACCTCGACCACAGCTGGAACGAAAGTTTCAGCAGTTCGGTAGGGTATTCGCTGGTTCAGATTACCAATTCCGACGGGCAAGCGGCAGATGCTTATCATAAAGGACAATATGCCAGTGCCAATTTACTGTATTACCCGCTTCCTAACCTGATGGCCGGCGCCGAAGTAATTTGGATCAGCCGCGACAATTTTAAGGATGGGTTTCATTCGTCGGCCACCAAAATACAGGTTTCTGTGCGGTATAATTTTTCGCACACGCTGGGTAAGCATTAGTGCTAGCGGTCTGTCTCCTGATCCGGAAAGGCTAAAATGTTTCCTGTAAATTGAAATATATACCGGTACTGCCGTCGGAGCCTATTCCGAAATCGACGCCGAAGTTGGTGCGGGCCAGTTTATCAATCTGGAGCCTGAGCCCCGCTCCGTAGCCAATGCCCACAGCATCGAAAAGTTGCTGGCTGTCGCTGCTGGCCGTGGTAACATTGGTAAACAGCACGCCTCCAAAAAGCCGGTTCCGGGTGATCGGGAACCGATACTCGGCTTCGTTGTACACCATGCTCAATCCCCGGTAACGTCCCTGTATAAATCCTCGCCCGGAGCGGTTGTAGGTATCCCAGCCAATGGATGGAAGCGCCAGGTATGGCATTGATCCTGCCATCAGGAAGGTACCCCAGCCCCAGTATGCAAGCACATGGGCGGGATTTCGCGGCAAAAATGCCCAGTAATACCTTGCATCGTAAAACAGCTGCGTGCTCTTTTGCGAATTTTCCCCGATTTTTACATTCTGAAGCACCGATACCGATGCAAAATATCCTTTAAAACAATTGGCTTCGTTGTCGCGTGTGTCGGTAAGCAGCGTAAACCGTAAGCCCTGGGTTCCGTATTTTTCGGGGTTAAAATTATTGGCAACCGAATATTTATAATGGTTGGTGATATAAAAATCAGGACTTTGCGGATCGGTATTCAGTCGTTTATCAACAATCTTAAAATGTTGATCGATAGCGATTCCGAAGCTTGCGAAAAAATCCGATTCGCCCAGTTTCACCCCGGCTTCTTCGTAAAACCGCAACTGGTTGTAGTTCATGTCTTCGCCGGCAGGATTTGTTTCTTCAACCAGGGTATTGATGTGGAAGGGGGTCCTGTTTTCCTCTGAATTATCAATGCCCAGGCCATAGGTAGGCTGGGTAAAAAACAACAGCCGCCAGTCGCCCTGCAAAAACCATTTGTTATGATCAAAGAAAACTTTGGAGCGCGCGTTAATAATGAGTTGTTTTTTGGAGGTAACCTGGAAATTCATCATCAGTGTCGAAAGGTTGGTAGGCGGATGCCCCAGCAGCCGGGAATAACTGAGTGCGCCGCCAGCCACAAATCCGTTAGCCGGAGCGTAACCTATAAAAGGCAACACCGAAATATACGATTTGCCCACCGCCAGCCTGGCTTCAGGTTTTTGAAGCGTATCGTGTTTCCATTCCAGGTACACGTCCTTTAAATCTTTGGAAGCAGTTTGTGCCGCTGCGCTCCCGCTGATCAGCAGGAATAAAAACAGCAACAACCGGTTTTGAACAGCCTTTTCGGATCCGGGGCGCATATGATGATTTGACATTGAATTGATGACTGGTTTGCCGGCACTGACCGGGCATTTTTCAAAAGTAATAAATTGTAGTCAATGGGTGAAGCATCATTCAGCCCCGGGAATCAGAACGGGTAGCCGATGGCCAGGTTGAGCATCAGCCCAAAACGTTTATCGTCAACGCTTTTAATCCAGTTTCCTGTTTCGCCCGGGTAGGGTGTACGCAGCGGTATCCCAAAATCAGTACGTAAAACAAAGAAATCAAAATCGAACCTAAGCCCGGCGCCAGTGCCAACAGCCAGCTGTTTTGTAAATGTATTGAAATTGAATTCTGCACCAGGGCGGTATTCATCGGCATTCAGCAGCCACACGTTTCCGGCATCCACAAACAAGGCACCCAGCAGGGTTTTCGAAATTGCAAACCTGTATTCTATATTTCCTTCAATTCTGATGTCCCCGGTTTGATCAATAATACCATTCGATTCTTCGGGCTGGTAAGCACCCGGCCCCAGCGACCTGGCCACAAATGCCCTGATGCTGTTGGAGCCCCCGCTGTAATATTGCTCAATATAAGGCATTACACTTGAATTGCCATACGACATACCGGTTCCGGCATACAACCTTATGGCCAGCCCTTTCTTGGTATTCCGGGTGTAATAGCGTGTATCGAGTGTAATCTTAAAAAACTGGGAGTATACATTGCCAAGGATGGTATAAGGCCTTTCATCATCCGAGGTGTGCCTTTTAATCAGGTCGAGGAAGTTCCCCGAGGTTGCAAAGCTCAGTTGCAGGTAGGTGCCATTTGATGCGCGGGTGGAATTATCATAAATAAAATCGTATTTCATTCCGGCAATCGATTGTTCTTCAAAACTCTTTTTCACATACGGATTTGTATTCACTATGGTATCGAATTCTGGCGTTGTCTCCAGCAAATTAACCATGTTGAGGTTAAAAGGGAAGAACGAATGCGTGATTTTTGGGGTCCTTTTCCACTGGTATCCCCATCCCAGGTTTAAGGCTGTCATCCGGTAATATTTTATATTATTCATAAACTCAAATCCGGCGCTGATCACGGTTTTGGTTTGCAATAGTTTCGATTGCTTCCGGTACTCGAAGGGCAAAACCAGGCGCGGAAATACAAAGGATGATTTAATGCCGAGGTTGTATGAATTGGTACCCAGGTTATTTTCGGTTTTTGTACCCCATTGCCACTCGAATGTGCCGTTCAGTTTAAGTTGTAGTTTGTTGGCGGCCCTTCCCAGGTTGGCATGGGCAAGTGTAATTTCGGCACCTGGCCCCGAAAAACCCGACGATTTTGTTTCGACAAAACCTTCGAAATTGAGACTTACATCGTCCTTCGGTACAACCTCTATCAGCATATCCAGTTTTTGTTGGGTGCTGTCGTTCATGCTGAACCTCACCTTCACAAACCTGAAAATCCCCATGTTATTTATCCGCATGATGGATCCCTGGTGCTTCGAAATAGCATACAAATCGCCTTTGCGAAACTGTATAGTTTTGGCCAGCACTTCAGGTTTAAGGTAATCTTTCAGCCCTGTAAAACAGATACTGTCGTAATATACGGTATCAGGAAATGCAACTTTTGGTATTAAGTCGCTGCGAACCCCGGTCATTTTTACGCTGATCCGATCCACCGTATAAGTATGGCAGGCATAGGCAGGGGTTTCCGCCGAACGGCCTATCAGCAGGTCCATCTGCCCGGGGTTTGCTGCCGTATCAGCGATAATATGCAGGTAATCGGGTTTAAAAAAATAATAACCGCGTTCAACCAGCATGGCAGCTATCCTTTGCTTTTCCGATTTCACGGTTTCGAGGTTAAAATTGTCGCCTGCATGTATGCTGAGGTTCGCCTGGTCGCTGCTGATAATACTGTCAATAACTTCAGTAGGTGTGTTGTATAGTATTTTATTGATTGTAAAAACTTTGTTTATCTGGATGGAATACGAGATTTTGGCTTTCCGGTGATTTCTCGCATTTGTATCAATGGTAAAGTTGGCTTTCGAATTAAAATATCCGATTGCAAACAAATCTGATTCTATTTTGCGGCAGCGCTGCTCAGGATTTACTTTCGAAACAAGTACAGGATCACTGGAGAAAGTTTTGTAAAACCAGTTGGTCAGTTTTGCTTTTCCTTTCGGTTTTAAATAATTGTATGTCCACAAACCTAAAGGCGGCAGTACCCTCCTGGTGCCCAATAAAGCGCCGTTGGGTTTATAAAATGTAACTTCCCTGCAAAGTTTTTCGGCCGGTGCCGCGTCCTGATCGGGTGCATGATTTATAATTTCAACTTTACCCAACCCGGTGTACAGCATTTGGGTATCACCCAGTTTCCGGGTATTCGAACAGGCATACAGCAACAATACGGCCAGTACACCTGTAAAAAAGAATATGTGTTTCCGGAATTTCATGGGTACGCTTTAATGTGCTTTGGTTTGGGGTAACTTGTTGATTTATGGTTTTCGGGATGGGCTCTGAATAGTTTTTTGGTGCTTACACTTACTTTTTCAGGTTGGAGTTTTTATTGGGGCGTTGACGGTGGCTTTGGCTTCTTCGACTTCCGTTGCCAAATATCTTTCAGGGAGGGATAATTTTTACGATAAATAAAACC
>CAYNVK010000171.1:0-5303 GCA_964400395.1 uncultured Lentimicrobiaceae bacterium
GCTTTTACCACGGCGCTGATATTATAGTTTTTCTTTCCTTTTTCAATCTTCATTTCTTCAGGTTTAGCTTCAAATTTTATCCCTGATTCGCCGCCATAACCACTCCCGCTGTATGCCTTGCCATAATAAGGAAGTTCGCTTAAAATCATATCGGGATTAAACCGCATAAAATATGAGCTGGTACTGATGTTAATTGACTTATACCCTTGTGGCAAAGCGGTACGCGCATTAAAAACAAATGTTTTGGCATTCACCATTTCTTCAATTTGTTTTTGTTTTTCAAGTTTTTTCTCCTCCTTGAGTTGCTTCTTTGTTTTTTCCTGCGCAAAACCCGGCATTGCAAACAAACAAAGAATCAAAGCTAAACATGTAATCTGGGCTTTCATACAAATGACGTTTTAATTTGACATTTACAATATCCAATTATTAACAAAGATAATGGATACTTATTTTATTTTCAAATATTGATGATCCTATTCTTTGTTTTTGTCATTCAACCTACGGCCAACCGGGCGTTTGGTTTGCCGGCTGTGAGCCTTCCCCGCCTTGAAATTAAGCTTAATCTCCATGCAAGCCGAAATATATTGTGCTATCACATGCCTGTATAAAGCTATAAACAAAAAACCGGCAATAAGTTTCAAAACTTATTGCCGGTTTTCAGAAAAGCCCTGTTTTATTTTTCGCAGATAAAGGTTCCGTCTGCATTCAGCAAAACCCTTTTCCTGTCGTGTTGCTTATCAATAAAGATTGCGTACTCGTTGGTATTGTCGGCCATGGTAAAGACTTCCATTTTTTCCATCACCTTGTAGCCCGGGTAATTTGTGCTGATATAATCTTTAACCGGCTGTGGTGCTGCAATATACGATGCCCTGTCGGATTTCATCAGGTAATTGCCGCTCTGTCCGAAGTAAACTTTTACCGGGTGCAGGGTATCTTTTACACTCATAACCTCATAAATGCTATCGAACTGGCAGTTGGCCCTGATTTCGGCATGCTGAATATTGTAGCCGCTAAAATTGGCATCAATATATGTTTTTACCGCGGCAGGTAACGAATCAGACGAAATATTGCCCGGCATTCCGTGTCCGGATCCACCCGGCTCGCCATGCCCCGGTCCGCCATGTCCTGGTCCGCCATGTCCGCCAATACTATCGTGGTAAAATCCAGTACTGTCGTGATGAAAACCTATGCTGTCGTGTCCCGGATGAAAATAGGCTCCATTGCCCAGGAAACCGCCATTATGATCGAATGCAAGTTGCTCCAGGGTATTGAGTGCGACAATATACGTGGCTGATCCATTGGTAACCTGAACAACAGCCGTGATGGTTTCGGCCGGGTAATTATCAGCAATATACTCAGTAGCTTTAACAGGTAAGGCCGAAGCACTTATGGCTTGTTCGCCGGCCACCGAAGTTTTGGATTCATCTTTGCTGCACCCGGTAAATACGGCCAGCAAAAGCATTAACGGGATTATTGCGTGTTTCATACACATTGGTTTTTAGTTTGAATAAAAAATTGAACCACTTTAATACCCATTAATACGAAACCAAATTAATAAGGGTGGGGTAGGAATTATTTTTTTTGCTCACCCCACCTTGTTTTTAATACTTTCGTAATATATATAGTCCAACATAAAAGATGAAAATTAGCAGGGGACGCAGCGATTTCAATCCGGATGACCAGGGCAGTGTTATAGCCGCATGCAGGCATAACAATGCTTCGGCTCAGCGTGCCCTCATACGGCTCTATTATGGTTACGTGAAGAGCATTTCCCTGCGATACTCTGCCAATGACCAGGATGCTGATGAAATTCTGAACGACAGTTTCCTGAAGGTTTTCAGTAATCTCGATAAATATAACGAAACGCATTCGTTCAAAAGCTGGATCAGGACAATAGTTGTAAATACGGCCATTGATAATTTCAGGAAAAGCAGGCAGCGACTTGTGAACGAATCGTATGATGAGTTACGGATGCCTGAACCGGAAGATTTGAGCGAGGATGTGATCAGCAGCATTTCGGCTGATGAAATACTCGAACTGGTTCGAAAGCTTTCGCCGGTTTACCGAATGGTGTTTTCGATGTATGTTATTGATGGCTACCCACATAAAGAAATTGCGGAAAAACTCGGCATTAAGGAAGGAACCTCGAAATCGAACCTCCAGGATGCAAGGCGAAAACTGCAGTCGATGATACTAAAAATATATCCCAACGTATACGATGCTTATGAACTAAAACCTTTACCTCAAAATGAAGACTGAAGATTTTGATAAAGCATTGAGGGATAAACTCAATAGCATCAATCATACATACAGCAATTCCGATATCGACAAGGTTTTCCGGCATGTGAAGAAAAACCGTCGGTTAACATGGAAAGGACTGAAAGGCTCCTGGATCTTTTATTCCCTTTCGGCTGCCGCCATGGTAGTAATTTCTACGACGGTACTGTATAAAATGCCTTTGGGCACATCCGTTAAAAAACATGAAGTTACCAGTGCTGTCAGCAATGCTGGTAAAGTTCAGGATAATATAGTAATTGCGGATTCGATTGTTGAGAAGCGTAATCCCGAGGCGGATTCAACGCAAATCAATTCGGGTATGGCAGCGCAACCTGCTCCGGTTGCAACCGTTAAGCACGAATCGTTCATTCAGCCGGATATGGCTGCAAACCGAAGCACAAAACGGGGAACGGGATCACATAACCCTGAAAATAAAACGCCAATAGCCAATACTGAACCTGGTGAGATGACTACAGTTGCTGCTGTTACATCGGTAAATAATGTGCCTGTTGAGCAAAAGAGCGATCCGGTTAAAAATACTGTTTCTGCGGAGGTTCCCCGGACTGAAAACGAAATTACCCAGGCTGCTGAAATTCCGAAGGCTCCCCCGGTTCAGCCCCCGGCCCTGCAAGCGGATGTGAGCAACCCGGGTGTGGCATTAAAAGCGACAGATACTCAAAAGCAAGACTCTGCCAACTTTCAGCCGGAAATGGTTCAGAAGTCGGATTCAGGTAGTGTTGATCCGAAAAAAATCAGTGTTTTGCCGGGTATTTCCTTTAATGTTTCGAACCAACGGATCGGAACTGGTTTGAGTGTGGATGTAACTTTCGGCAAACATGTTGGAATCACAACCGGGCTGACCTATAATTTTTTGTACGAACAGCAGTTTCCTGACCGGGAAACCATGCATGGGGGCCCGCCGCATGGCTATAATCCGCACCTCAACGATCATTTCGGCGATAAAAATCATGTGTCCGATATCAGGATACAAAATCAACTTTTACAGCTGCCTGTCGCGATCAATTACCAGGTTCCCTTAAAACATAATTTCACACTTGGCTTTTCGTTGGGCACCGAATTGGATTTATACCTCTATCAGAAGGTTAGCTATACCCGCCACCTTGATTCAATGAGAACAGACTCACCGCATTTTGGCAGCCGGGGTACCGTTGTGCCTTTTAACAGCATGTTTTTTGGAGTTGGCGCCAGTAAACAATGGAATCACCTTCAACTCAATATTCAACCGTATTATAACCAGCGGATTAAGGATCTTTTTTATAAACCAGGCGAAGCAGAATTTGGAGTTGGTATTAAGCTGATGTATGTAATTGGCAAGTAAGTCATTTAAAATTGTTGCATTTAACTAAAAGAGGGGCGAATGGGAGTACCGGCGATGGGCGATTTTCAAAATATGAACTAAAACCTGAGCTTCAATTCAGGATATTTCCTAGCCTGCTGACGCAGCCAGGCAGCCGTCTACAACTTTAACTCTACTCATTGTATTTATTTGACGAATTTAAACAGTCTAAATTCAGCCAACGATAAAAGCAAACCTCTTACAAAAAGATTCAGGTGCTGCCTGGTTGGACCCGGTTTTAAGTGCAGGCAAAAAAAATACCGGTCGCAGGACCGGTATTTCGAAAAAGTGCAATCACTTTTATTTTTTAACAGATTTTGAAAGTTCAGGCAATTGTTCGGTTGCAGCCTTGCGAACCATGGCTTCAACATACATTTCAATTTGTATGAACTGCACGGCTTTAACCGGCGAAATTTCTTTAGCCATACGGGTATACGTTTTTTGCCAAAGATTATCCAGATCCTTCATTATGCTGAAAGAATTTTTCATTAACTCGTCGGCTTTTGCATTGCTCAGGGTGTTAAAGTTATCCACATACTGGCTGATGTTTTTAAGCCGCTTATCTGCTATCTCGGAACGGTAAAGTTCGTAATCATCATAGATTTTCCAGAATTTAGCCGAATCGGCCTTGTTAAGCGACATGTGCTCTGCTACGTATTGTTGTTTTTTCATGCCGATAATGCCTTGTAAATACTGGATTTCATCAGCACTCGATTGTGCTTTTGATGCAAGTGCAAATACCACACAGATTGAAAACAGGATGATTTTTTTCATGATTGTTATTATTTTTGAGTTAATTGATCCGGGATGGTTACTAGGTCTGAAATTCAGCGTCTGCAAATATAAGTAAAAGCATTTACGCTCAGTCCCAAACCGGTCACTTTATTGCATTTCCAGCATTTATTGCTTTCGGACAAACATTTTTCAACACATCCTACTTACCGCTTTTTGCTTTTCAAATACAGGTAACGGAAACGAACCGGTATTAAGCTTTGAATTCCATTTAACTTCCGGTCAATGTTTGTAAATTGTTTTTAATAAGAAGGTTAAGCCGTTATTAAAACCAGTTTATTGACTTGAAAGGAGCCAGATGCAGTTATTTTTTGGGTTCAAATTCTCCTATTAACGGGATTTCGGCCGACAACTCGTTGCGAACCAGGCTTTCGAGGTACATTTCCACCTGTATAAATTTCCCGGCTGTGAGTGGCGAAATCTCCTTGGCCATTTTTTTGTAAGTGTCTTTCCACAGTTTGCCAAAGTCGTTATACACCTCTAAGGTAGTGTTAATGAGCGCGTCGGTTTTTTCGTTGGTGAGCTTATCGTAGTTTTTCGAGTATTCCTCAATATTGGCTATTCTTTTTTTACCAATGTCTTTTCTTGTTACTTCATAGGCGTCGTAAAGTGCCCAGAATTTTGCCGAATCGGCTTTGCTCACCTGCATATGCAGCGCAATGAGTTGCTTTTTCTGCATACCGTAGGTGCTTTGCATAAAGTTAATTTCGTCGGTATTGGATTGTGCTTTCGATACAAAAGCCAGAACCAGGCATGCCGCGATGAGATAGATTTTTTTCATATACATCATTTTTAAAGTTGTGAATTGGAATTATATCAATTTTTACAAAAATAGTAATTTTTCAGGTTTACTGTACTCCGCTGTATCCATAAAGCT
>CAYNVK010000171.1:5403-7119 GCA_964400395.1 uncultured Lentimicrobiaceae bacterium
GGATTTTAAGAACACAAACATTTCGGTGTTAATCAGCAAGAGTTATAAATAATAGTATCTTTATTGCGCATTTCTGGGAGTCAATTTCAACCGAATCATTAACCTTAAAAATAGCAAATATGAAAATTTTAAAAGTTTTAAGTCTAACGGCAATTGTGTTTTTATTAACACAGTGCTATCCCGAAGGGCCGGAATATGTTGATGAATTAGACCTGGTATATTCAAATTACGACCCTGCAACCGATTTTACAGCCAAGCATACGTATGCAATTCCTGATAAAATCATGAAAATTGACGATGATCTGATTTCAGGTGGCGATCCTAATTATGTTAAGGATATGTATGCCAAACCGATGCTCGATAAAATAAAACAGAATATGTCGAATTATGGTTGGACATTGGTTAACAAAGATGCAAATCCTGATGTATTGCTTGCTCCGGTTGCCTACGAACTTACTACTACTTATTATTATGGTGGTGGTTACTGGGACTGGTGGTATGGCGGATGGTACGGCTGGTATTACCCGTATCCGGTCACAACCAGTTATACAACCGGAAGTTTGGTGGTTACCATGCTTGATCCCAATAATCTGAGTCCGGACGAAAAAATGCGTGCCGTATGGACCTTTGTGGTTAATGGCCTGCTTGAAGGAACTTCAACAGAGTTTACAGCCCGCTTTACAAAGGGTATTAACCAGGCTTATACTCAATCACCTTATTTAAACACTTCAAAGTAAAAACATTCGGCATATGAAAAAGATATTAATTATAGCATTGGCATTTGCAGCCGGAGTATATATTACCCCTGGTGTATCGGCCCAGAGTTTCACTTCAATTCAGTACCAGGTTGGTTTCCCGACCAGCGGACTTAAAGATCATGTAAGCAAAGTTAGCTGGCGCGGAGCCACTTTCGAATTCCACCGTGAGGTTGCTCCCTCCATTACTGTTGGGGTTAATCTTTCGTGGAGTACATTTTACGAACGTATGGATTACAACAGTTATACCAGTGGAACAGCTACCCTTACCGGTGTACAGTATCGTTACGATAACCTGTTCCCAATGATGGTGAATGCTCATTACACAATCGGTACCGGTAAAATTGTTCCTTATGTTGGTTTAGGCATTGGTACCATGTACGATTTGCGTAATACCGATATGGGCACCTGGACCGTTGAAGAAAAAAACTGGCATTTCATGATGAGCCCCGAAGCCGGTTTAATGTTTGATGTTGCGCCCGATGTAAGTATAAAGCTGAATGCTAAATACGACTACGCTTTCAAAATTAAGGATGCTGATGCATTTGGCAACCTGAACCTTAATTTCGGTTTTGTTTTCAACAGCTGGTAGTATACCGGATTATTGCTGGTTAGTGAAACTTAGTAACCAGTGATTCAATATATCAAAAAGCCTTTTCCTCACCGGGAAAAGGCTTTTTTTGTTCCGAAGCCGCTTTGTTTTGAGTGGAAGCTAACTGAATAAGCGCAGTATTTGAGAATCAGGTTCAAAAGTTGTGGAGAAGGGATAAAATTTAGCCTGCCAAGCATGAGAAGTGTAGAGTAAGGACCAGTTTGTTAAATCCCTGTTTTGAAGTTCATTTTTTTGAGTTAAAACTGATTTTTTATTTTTTCGTCCTTTTGGCTTGCCCCAAAAGGACCAAAAGGTCAAGGCTTGATATAAATTTTAAACATCTGTACGCTTCGGTAACCTCGCAAAACA
>CAYNVK010000172.1:0-3901 GCA_964400395.1 uncultured Lentimicrobiaceae bacterium
ATCCTAAAAAAACAGCAAACTTTAATTTATGCGACTCATGCCATAAAATCGTAAGCCACAGTATTAATGCATAGGACATAAACAAATAATTCTGTGACATTGCATTCTGTCCATACATCGTAATATGGACAATATAATTGGTTGAAAACACAATTATAACCAATACCAAAGCAACAATAGTGCGACTGAAAAAACGCACAAGTACTTTTGATAACACCCATATACCGATAAGAGAATAAATAATGCCTCCTATGAAAATGGAATATTGGTAAGGAAGCGAAAAACCATCAGCAGGGTAATTGAATACATTAGCTATAATATGGCCTATGAAGAAAAATGGAGCATAAAAAAATGAGAGTCCCATAGAATATTTCATAACAAAATTCCCATCAGGCATTTTCATAGCCTGATAAAAAGTTGCCGTATTATGGTATTTTTCAAGAATGCCATTAATAATTGAATTATCATTAAGTCCCAGGTCATTATATATAAATTTCAATGGCAGATAGAGGTAGTAACCAAATACATCCCACGATAAAATATTTCCTGGTGAAAAAATAAAATTATTAACAACAATAAATATTACTATTGCTACAAGTGCGATTTTTAAAATTTGGTTCTTCTTATTCATCTGTTAATATTTATTTTTTACGGGTCAGATGGAATACGCCAGATTGATCATAATATCATCTTCCTTGCCTGCTGCAAGCAGGGGTTGGTGATTTAATCCAATCATGGCTATTTCATGATTATTTCCTTTTTTATCATTCAGCAGATGAAGTTACTATCATCCTTTTTTGTTATACTTATTCCAGCACATTCAAACACATTCAGTTCATTGGTCGAGCCTAAGCCATGTTATGCAATTCTTCAATTTAGCCCCTTGGCAAGTTTTCGAGTCCGGTAATTTCAAATTCTCAATATACTATTTGTCATGTTAGTCCTTTGAAGGCTTATTAACAAGAGCAACACCAGTAGCAACTTTTAATCAGAAGCTATATCATTAAATGAGACCCTGTAGACAATTTGCGCATGACCTCTGAATACTTCATTAAGTTTTATCCCACTATTGTGCTCTATTCTCACTCTTTCAATTTCTGTTAGCGGGCCTCCAATAATCAGTAATTTATCATTTGAAATCGCCCTCAATATACTTGTTGCAACAGGCGTTTCCCACAAGCTGAATTGATAAGTCCTGACATCATAAAAATATCCATCAGGAAGAAGTTCCTTTATTGCCTGCGTGTGCTTAAACCGGGAATAAACATTTCCCCATCGTAAAGCAGAGTATGGATTTACTGAAGTTGGATAATAATATACACACTCATATCCCTTGTATTCATTTTCTATCAATTGTGTCATTCTTTTGTAGTCCTGGTTTGAAAGAATATAACCCTGGTTGGCAGCTTGAAGATAGTTCATGTTCATATTAATATTTATAAGAACAACCATCAACACCAGGATTGAAGTATAAGAAAAAGCCTTCCGGTATTTTATAGGAAGTTTTTCTTTAAGGTATATGGTAATAAATATCAGGTTTAAAGCCGTCATGCATAACTCCGGAATCAGGTAATGATTTGCATGATAATGCTTGGCAACCATTATTATACCGGTCAGCTGAGCGACTGCTAGAACTGTCATTATTCTGAAACCTGGGTTAGCATTATATTCTGATTTAAAAGTTGATTTTAGCAGTTTTGAAAATAAAATTAAAGCAGAAATAAATAAAGTAACTGAAAGCATCGGGTTTACCAAGCATATTTTTACCAGATTACCCACATATTCGGTAACATTGAAAATCCCCACTTCACCCCCGCCATAAGTACCTTTATGTGTCAAAAGTAACAGGAACCATTTAGCCATGTGCGGGTACTGTGGTACAGCTGGTAGTGTAAAGACGAAAAAAAACAAGACCAAAAACAGAAGAAATCGTTTTCGCAACATAAGGTTGCCCATTAATAATAACGGTATAAGTATCAATGGAAGAAAAGTAGCTTTGGTTGCTAATCCAAAACCACCAACAAGTGCAAAAAGTAGTGCAAATCTTTTTTCATCCCTTTTTACACTGAAATAATAACTGAAAATGAGCAAAACCAAAGCAGCAGTAGCTATAAGCAAAACTGGCTCAGGTGAAACCTTTGTAAATATATGCTCGGTAAGATTTGTCGAAGTAAATGGCATAGTTTGTAAAAGCAGGCTAAACCATATATTGCGCAACATGGTAAACGAGATAATACCCAAAAGCAGTATTACGATTCCGTTTATTACAATCAGGACTTTACGTTCAAGCTCAATATGCTGATCAGCATTTCGAATTATAAATTTCTCAAATCCTTCACTTTTATTTGGCTGAGCTACGTAAGCGCACCGCAATACAAATGCGCTATAAATTTGAACTGTTGTGCCTGGATTATCTGTGTGCCCCACAGACTTAAGAGTACCGATATTAATGCCGTTCAACAAGTATGCATATTCAGGATCATTTCCGAAATGAGTTCGGTTAAAAGGCAAAGCGAAAAACACGAATAAAGATGGACAAACCAGCAAGAACGCTGATTTTAAAAGAGTATTCCAATTAAGGGTAAACCATCTACTCATACAAGAATTAAAGAATAAACCATCTACATCAAAGCAAACGAATCCATAAGTGTTTCATCGCTTTGTTTAATCTGACAAATTTAGGATCATTTAACGAGTAATAATAGAACAAATGGTAAATCATTACCAAGAACTTCAAAATAATCATATAATTAAATAATAACCAATAGTCTGTTTCATTTCGTTTCGGGTTTAAACAACAGGAAAATGCTTTTCGAATCATCCTTAACCTGTTCCAGCGAAATGGGCATCAACAGCCAGAAAACCAGCCCGATAAGTCCGCCCCACAGGAAAAAGGCGGTGAAATGCATCAGCGAAAATGAAATGGCGGTTTCGCTGGCCAGGCCATAATACGCGAAAAGCAATACCAGCGTGGCTTCGCGTGTTCCGAAACCTGCCACCGACAAAGGAATAATGGTACTCAGGCTCATAATGCTCATGATAAAAACCACGTCGATATACGAAGGGTCTAGATGCAGGGCAATCATAATTAGCCACGAAAAACCGAAGTACATAAAATATGCCGCGATGGTAATAGCCCACATGCCCAACGCCCGCTTACCGGTTACGGCAACAAAGCTTTCGTAAATAAACCTGATGACCGGGAAACGGTGAACGCGTTCGAATTTCAAAATAGCCTTGAGAAATTGAATCACAAAAACATATCCCAGGATAAAGAGTGCCAGAATTCCCAGGGCATAATACAGACCCGGGTGATCGCCGAAAGTTTTAAAATAGAAAAGCATTCCGCTTAACCCGAACCAACCGAGCATGGTAAAATCGAAAATACGGTCGGACACGATGGTTTTAAAAGCCGAATAAAAACTGATGGGCGTATCCTGCCGCACATAATAAAGGCGGGCAATTTCGCCAATACGGCCGGGGGTAACAATACCAATGGCATCCGACGACATATAAGCGCCAAATGCTTTGTACGCCGAATATTCCGATCCTTCGTTGCGGATCAGCAACCGCCAGCGGTAACTTTTGATACCCAGCACCAGGATAACGCCAAAGAGCGACAACAGGTAATACCCCGGCCGCACCGACCTCAGCGTATCTTCAAAGCCTTTGGCATTAAATTCCACCTTCCAGAACAGGAACAGCAAAATGGCAAGGGTAACTACAACTTTGATAATGGTATTGAGTTTGATCTTCATGAAAGCGGAATATGAACAGTCAAATATAAAAGAATAAAATGAAACAGGCAGGAAATCACTGAAAAAGGGCTAATTCTTATTTTGAGTTGCTAAGAATAAAATCTTGGTGCAACTTCGTGACTTCTTTGTGTAACTTTGTGTAA
>CAYNVK010000172.1:4001-7084 GCA_964400395.1 uncultured Lentimicrobiaceae bacterium
TGTGCAATCGAAGTTCATAAACAATTAGGTCCCGGGTTATTGGAATCCGCATACAAGGGCTAATTCTTATTTTGAGTAGCTAAGAATAAAATCTTGGTGCAACTTCGTGACTTCTTTGTGTAACTTTGTGTAACAGCTATAACACACCTGAGCGAAGCGAAAGCATGAACACCTTTAAAATAAATACTCTGTGAATAAAACGCACTAAGAATTCACAAAATACACAAAGAGTTATGTTTCAATTAGACGAGAATGAACTTTCAAACATAATACTTGGATGTGCAATCGAAGTTCATAAACAATTAGGTCCCGGGTTATTGGAATCCGCATACAGGGAGTGTTTATATTATGAGCTTGATAAGGCTGGATTAGAAGTTCAGAAAGAAAAACCTCTACCCATAATTTATAAAGAAGTAAAACTTGACCATGGATATCGGATTGATCTATTGGTAAACAACAAAGTTGTTATAGAAATTAAAACTGTTGAGACTTTTACAGATGTTCATACTGCTCAAGTGTTAACATATTTAAAATTAGGTAATTACAAACTTGGTTTATTGCTTAACTTTTATGTCAAAACACTTAAGAATGGAATTAAAAGAGTAATCAATTAATAATAGCACCTCAAAATAAGAATTAGCCCTGAAAAAGCAGTAAAAGCGGGTAGTTTAAGTCAGGATGAATTGGAAAAACATCAAGTTGCTGCAGCTGTAACGGGCCTTGGATTTTTTCACCGCGGAGGCGCAGAGACGCGGAGAATGAATAAAAGTTTATCAAATCCTGGATTAAAAGAGTATTGGATTTTTTACCGCGGAGACGCTGATGCGCGAAGGGCAAATAACCAAGTAAATCTATTCCTTCATTTTAGTCGTTCACACCTGTTACGAAATCAAATAAAGATCAGGGAACTTAGCAAAAAAGGCCCCCGGAAAACGGAGGCCTTAATTATTTGATGACAATCTTTGATGCTTAACGAGAGATCATTATTGATAAAATCGGTGATCCTAAATTGAAGAAGGGTGACTGATTTAGGGGCGAAAATGAGATATGCCCATACTTCCGACTCCGGTCTTCGGTCTTCGGTCTTCCGACTTCTCAATTTATTTAATCTCCCAGGTGTCGCCGCTGTTAAGCAGGTCGTCAACGCACAGGATTTTGCTGGTGTTTTTTGAACGGGTAATCTGGTCTTCCACCAAATCATCATAAGTAGGATACATGGCCGAACGGATAACGCCCAGGGCTACCGGGAAATGCGGCGGATACATTTTGGCAAGCATCAGGTGAACACCCGGATCCTGCTGGTACTGATCGTGAACAAGCAGGTCGTCCTCGGTAATACCGTTTTCGCCAAGGGTAACCACTTCGAGCTGGGTGCCGTTGAGGCGGATACCCTTATCGCGGTTTTTCCCAAAAATTAAAGGCTCCCCGTTTTTCAGGTGTATCTGTGCATCGTCGCGTACTTCCTTGTCCGTAATGGCCTGGTGGGTTTTATCGGCAAAAATGATACAGTTCTGAAGTATTTCAATCACCGAGGTTCCATCGTGGCGTGCAGCCTCGAACATCACTTCGGTCATCAGTTTTACGTTGGTATCCACGGCACGGGCAAAGAAAGTTCCCTGTGCGCCGAGTACCAGTTCGCCCGGGTTAAAAGGATGCTCAATGGTTCCCTGGGGCGAGGTTTTTGTAACACTGCCCATAGGTGTAGTCGGTGAATACTGACCTTTGGTTAGCCCGTATATCTGGTTGTTGAACATCACAATATTTACGTCGATATTGCGGCGGATGATGTGGATAAAGTGATTACCACCAATGGCCATGGAATCGCCGTCGCCGGTAGCAATCCACACGCTGAGGTTAGGATTGGCAATTTTTACACCCGAGGCAATAGCATTGGCACGGCCATGTATACCATGAAAACCGTAGGTATTCACATAATAAGGGAAACGTGATGAGCAGCCAATACCGGAAACCATCATGAAATTTTCCTTGCGGTAACCAATTTTGGGAAACACGTTTGCGATGGAAGCTAATATGGCATGCGCACCGCAACCGGGGCACCATTTTACCATCTGATCGCTTACAAAATCAGCCTTGTTAAGTTCAACAGCCGATCTTTCAATGGTTTTATCTGGAAATTCGAACATAATTTTACCTCCTAAAGCATTTCGTTAAACTTAGCTACCAACTCGGTTACCGTGAACGGCAGCCCCATAACCTTATTATACTGGCTGTATTTAAAGTCGGGCTCTTTCATTCTCAGGTAGTTAACAAACTGCCCGCTGTTAAGTTCACAAACAATAATTTTCTTGAAACCCGACAATACTTCGTGTGTATTTTTCGGCAATGGCATGATGTGGTTGAAATGCGCCAGGCTAACTTTTTTACCTTGTTTCTGCATTTCTTCAACAGCAGCCTGGGTAGTTCCACCGGTTCCGCCCCAGCTTACAACCAGCAGGTCGCCTTTTTTACCCCCGAAAATGGTTTGTTCAGGAATGAAATCGGCTACTTTCTGTATTTTGGCTTCGCGCAGGTCGGTCATCAACTGGTGGTTAGCCGGGTCGGTGCTCACGTTACCTGATCCATTTTCTTTTTCGAGCCCGCCAATGCGATGGCGAAGGCCTTCGGTACCGGGGATAGCCCATTGCCGTACAAAGGTTTCGGGATCGCGGCGGTAAGGTTTATAATTTTTATCATTGGGCTCAGCCAACGGAGGCGTTATGGATGGCAGATCGGCCACCCTGGGTATGCGGAACAATTGCGAACCATTACCTATTGATCCATCGGTAAGTAAAATAACCGGGGTCATATGCTCAAGAGCTATCTTGGCAGCTTCGTAAGCAAAATGGAAACAGTCGGCAGGTGTTGAGGCAGCAATAACCACTACAGGAGCCTCGCCATTACGTCCGAACAAGGCCTGCATCAGGTCGCTCTGCTCGCTTTTGGTTGGCAAACCGGTTGAAGGTCCGCCGCGCTGAACGTTAACAATAACGAGCGGCAGTTCAGTCATCACCGCAAGCCCGATGGCTTCGCTTTTGAGCGATAAACCGGGGCCCGAAGTGGTGGTGAGTGCCAGCGAACCGGTA
>CAYNVK010000173.1:0-7047 GCA_964400395.1 uncultured Lentimicrobiaceae bacterium
AGGTTTCACGTTTCAGGTTCCTGGTTTCAGGTTTCACGGTCATTGCGAGGAGGTAAAGCTTGTCCCGATTTATCGGAAACGAAGCAACAAAAGTTTCAGGAGTTTCAGGTTTCACGTTTCAGGTTCCTGGTTTCAGGTTTCACGGTCATTGCGAGGAGGTACGACGAAGCAACAAAGTTTCAGAGGTTTCAATGTTCAAATGTACCATTGTTCACATTTTCAAATTCCCACATTTTCAAATTCCCACATTTTCAAATCCCCAAATCCCCAAATTCCCAAATCCCCAAATCCCCAAATTCTCAAAACCAGTTTTTCTTTTTCATATACAGGTACATACTCAGCCCCATAGCGCTTAATCCCAGCAGGAATACCGGGTATCCGTATTTCCAGTGGAGCTCGGGCATAAAGTCAAAATTCATCCCGTAAATACTCGAAACCAGCGTCATAGGGATAAAAATGGTCGAAACCAGTGTCAGCGTTTTCATGATGCTGTTCATGCGGTTGGCATTGTTGGCCATCAGCAGGTCCATCATCGAAGCGATCATATCGCGGAAACTATCGATGGATTGGGTTAAATACGACAGGTGATCGTTTACATCGCCCAGGTATTGCCGGGTGTATTCGCTGATCACACCCGATTCTTCGTGCGTAAGGTACCTGAGTTCCTCGCGTAGCGGATTCACGGTTTTGCGCAGCAGCACCAGGTTTTTCTTCAACCTCAGGAATGCATGCGAAAGTTCACTGCTTGGATTATCAATCAGTAGTTTTTCGAGGTCTTCAATTTGCTCTTCGGTATTATCGAGCAGGTAATAATAATTGTCAACAATATGATCGATAAGCAGGTAGCAGAGATAATCCTCCTGGCGGGTGCGACCTTTTCCTTTGCCGGTTTTCAGCCGTTCGATCAGTTCGCTAAATACATTATTGCCTTTCTCTTCGAATGAAATCAGGATATTTGCCCCCAGGTACAGGCTGATTTGCTCCGATTCAATAAACTGTTCATCCTCATTCCAGGTCAGGTTTTTCAGCGTAACAAAAAGGCTTTGGTCCAGGTCTTCAATCTTGGGCATATGCTCCACATTGAAAATATCCTCGAAAACCAGCGGGTGCATTTCGAAATGATTGGCCAGTTTCTGCAATTCGCCCGACTGGCTGAATCCTTTAACGATGATCCAGTTGGTGGTTAATTGACCTTGCAGCTCTATAGCCTGATCCACCGAAATATTTTCATATTCCCTGAAGTTTTCGTCGTCGAACACCAGCATATTGATCACTGTTTCCCCTGTTTTTGTCCCGGTGTACACAGCACTTCCCGGGGGCATACCGGATTTCTTGCTCAGGTGTCGTTTTTTCATTTCAGGTCAGGTATTAAGGTATGGTGTATGTACTGCAATGTTTTTGTTAGGAACCTGTTCAGGCTGCCCTGCCTTGCTGGTAATATTGCGGTTTCAATGGTACAAAGTATAAGCGAATCCAACACCAAAGGTTTCCCTGAATTGTATGATATCCAGGAAGTTTTCGGACGGTTCCTTGGTGATGGCTTTCTCGTCGTATATGAGCATGGTCGAAATGTTCATCGACAAATATTTGTTTACTTTCATCAAGATATTGTTTTCCCAGCCAACAATAAGTTTGTTGGGCCTGTCGCGATAATTGCTGAATACGTCGAGCTTCGACATCAGGTTCACATTTTTAAAAACATCTTTCTTGAAAATGGCATTCACTGATCCGCCTACCTGCCAAAGCGTGGTGTTATCGCCATAAACTCCATAAGCGCCTTCTTTGCGATGGGTAAGTGACGAATCGTTTACAACCGTAAGGCGTGAACCCACCGGCGAAATAAACAGGGAGAAATGAGGCACCGGTTTATAATTCAGCCCGAGTGAAAGCTGCAAATAGGCGGGGGCCATAAAATTGGAAATGTGAACCGAATCATTCGGGTAGGTGTAGCCTTTCGAAAACTGCGATTTGAACTCGAAGAAGCCGGTGTAATCCCAGTGCTTCCAGGCATAAATCCCTGCTTTGGTGAGAAAATCTATTTTATCGTCGGTTTTCCGCAGTCCGGTCGAACTCTGCTGTTTCGATAATCCATAGGCAATTCCCAGATAATTGTTCCAGGTAAAACTCCCTCTTTTATAATCCTTGTAAATATTTAAAATCAGGTTGGTTGAAATAGAGTTTTCGCCTCCCTTAACCCAGTTGGTGAAGCTTGTTTGTGAAAAGCCCAGTGCCGATTCGTATTTCGATTTCCAATATGTGGTATCTTCTTTCGGGTTGTTGGCTTGCAGCAGGGTTGTAAAGCAGAGCAGGAAAGCAAGTAGTGCAATGTTCTTCATTTTTATATTTCAGTTAATGCAGTCAAAGGTAGCATGTTACAGTAAGCTGGCCAAGGCATTTCGGATAATTTTTCAGTGGTATTAATAACTTTATAAAATTGTTAATTAACGTTGCTGCTTGTAATTTGCTGATTAATTGCAAATTGGCCATTAATGCCTGTCTTAATTCATTTTATGTAACGTCCTGTGTAGTCCGTGTATTGATATAAACCTTTTCAAAAAGCAAAGCCGGTCATCACGGGCCGGCTTTTAGTTAACAGCTTTAAGACTTTTTAAATTTGTTAAGTATTGGTTGAATACAAAGCGGAAGACAGGAGTCCGAAGACCGAAGACCGAAGACGGAAGACCGAAGTCCGAAGTCAAAAGCTAGAAGTCAGTAGTCAGTAGTCAGGGAAGTAAGGAAAGTAAGGGCAATCACCTTTCTCCCCATCGCCCCTCGCCGGTTCTCCCCATCGCCACTCTGAAAATTAAACCAAAATTTAAGACTGGCTCTCTAAATTATTTCTTTTCTTTCAACAGGTCTCTAATTTCGGCAAGCAGAACTTCCTGTGCAGGCGGAGCGGCAGGTGCTGCCGGGGCTGCAACTTCTTTCTTTTTAGTTGCATTAAAGGCTTTAATGAGCATAAAAAGAACAAATGCAATAACCAAAAACGAAATAACGGCTGATAAGAAATTACCGTATTTCACAGCACCCCAGGTTAACTCTGCAATGTTTTTAACACCAGCTGCATCCAGTGCAGGGTTTAATAGCAGGGGAGTGATTACATCCGCAATAAGCGAATTTACAATGGCGCCAAAAGCACCTCCGATAATTACAGCAATGGCTAGATCAATAACATTGCCTTTCATGATAAAATCTTTGAATTCTTTTACGAGGCTCATTTTTTTTTGTTTTAAAGTTAATAATCAGGTTTATGGTTTGGTATTTAATTATTTATGCTCGAGTGAATATGCGAATGCTATGGCAAATGTTTCGCGGAACTGGGTCCGGGGCCCGTGGGTAACACCTTCCTTATCAGTATATTTTATATTGTCGTCATAAATCAGCATTGAAGTAAGTGCCACCGAAATATATTTATTCACTTTCATCAGGATGTTGTTTTCCCAGCCCACAACTATATTTTGGGGATTATGCCGATAATCGGAAAACAAATCCAGTTTCGACATCAGGTTTACATTTTTCATGATGTCCTTTTTAAATACGGCATTTACCGATCCGCCCACCTGCCATAGTGTGCTGTTATCCCCAATTACGCCGAAAGCGCCGATCAGGTTGCCATTCTGGTCCTTGGTATTGGTTAGCACCGGATCGTTAACAACGGTAAGCCTCGCTCCGACAGGCGAAATAAAAACAGCAAAATAACTCACCGGCTTATAGTTTAAACCGATTGAAAGCTGGAAATACCCCGGAGCCATAAAATTTGATATGCGAACGGAATCATTTGGATAATTGAAGCCTTCGTTGAATTGCGATTTAAACTCAAACAAACCGGCATAGTCCCAGTTGTGCCAGGCATTTATCCCGCCTTTGGTCAGGAAATTGATTTTGTCATTGGTTTTGCGGATTTTAGGCGCCGTTTGCTGCATATTGAGGCCATAAGCTAAACCCAGGTAATTGGTCCAGAATACTTTGCCTTTTGCATACATCTTATAAATATTCAGCATGCCGTTTATAGCCAGTGCATTTTCGCCGCCGGCTGACCAATTGGTAAATGAAGTTTGCGAAAACCCGAGCGAAGCTTCGTACTTCGACTTCCATGCCGTATCGGCATCCTGCGCTAAAACATTGATTTGAATACCTGAAATTCCAACAACCAGCAACAGAATCAGCAATACTTTTTTCATAGTAAATAGGATTGGTTTATAAAAGCCGTTTTTCAAAGATAATGCATTGTTGAAGTAAATGCAAAAAATGTTTACATTATTAAATGCACGCTACTCAGGAAACAACTCAATAATGAAAATTGTTTATGTTATTTGATCCAATAATTGTCGGTAAGGCCCGGCGTTTCCAGATGTACTCCGGAACTTAAGTTATTGCAAATGCCTATATTTTTCTTAAGCCGGCAGCTTTGATCCAGCCTATGCTGCCATTGGAAATGCGTATTTCCTGCCAGTCGGCAACATTGTCCAATAAAGTTACTTTTGTGCCTTCGTGCAGTACAAAAATATCCTTACTGTTTTCGTCGGGCGAACTTTTAATATTTACAGTGGGCTCAAATACAATGGCTTCGTGGTTATTTTCCAGATAATGATTTCGTTGTGTTGCTGCCACCATTCCTATGATAAACAGAAACATGATGCCAATGCCGGCCCAGAAACTGATTTTTTTCACCAGGAGCATTGGTATGGCAATATATAGGGCAAGCAGGAGCAAAGCCAGGGAGAGGAGCAAAATGTTTGTAGCGGCGTAAGCATCCACACTCATCATATTTACGATGTGTTTCCACCATCGTTTATAAAAGAGTTCCGGCACGGTTTCTACCTTATCCGCCAGCCTGTTGTTTACCACCTCAATATTGTGCTTTATATCGCTGTTGTTGGGCGACAGCTTCAATGCTTTTTCATAGTATAAAACCGCCTGTGCATTTTCATTATTCCTGAAATATGCATTCCCCAGGTTATAATAAAGCGCTGACGACTCGTACCCGTTATCAATAATTTTCCCATACAATTTAATTGCCTGGTCGAAGTGCATGCTGTTATAAGCCTTGGCTGCCTCTGCGGCAAGTTGCTCCGGGTTTTGGCAAACGGCATGAAATGTTACCAAAAGAAGGGTTGCAAACGCAATGGCTGTCTTTTTACATTTCATAATCGGGATTTTTGTATGGATGGTATTAAAAGGGTGATAATGATTGATTTTTATTATTTGAGTACCTGCTCGGTTTCGGTTATGGTTTTGATGGCAAGGTCGTATAATTGCTGCATATTCAGGGCTTTTCCTTCGGGTGCATAGCGTGCAAAATTACAGTCGTTGAGCGTTGCCATAAACCGGTCGGTTAATTCGGGGTTCACATTACGCGATTCAAGCTGTTCGCGGGCTGTATTCAGTGATAACACCGACATAGGAACATTGAATTTTTGGCTGATATAGCCCCACAATGCAAAGGCAATTTCCTCGTGGAAAGCGTCGCGCTGCCCGGCATCAAGGAGTCTTTTTGCTTTCTGCAGGCGTTTTACGGCAATGCGGGTTGCCTTTTTCCGCTGCATCAGCATAACATCACCTTTTAACTTCATATTCCGCCTGTATAACCAGAAGAATGCGATAAATCCCAGCACGGGCAACAACAGCAAAAGCCAGTACAAAGTGCTGCCGTAGAATCCGTTTCCGCTCATTTGCAGGTGCAGTGGTGGCTCCATCAGGTAATGGATATCGTTGCCCAGGTACTTGATATCGCCCTGGCTGTTGGCTTCAGCGGATGCACCACTGCCTTTATGTACCTTAATCCTGAATTTTTCGGAGCTCAATTCAACATAATCGTGCTTTGCCGGGCTGAAGTACAAAAATTGAATCGGGTTAATTTCAAAAATTCCGGAAGCTCTCGGTATGATCAGGTATTCGTAGGTACGGGTACCCGAAAGTCCGCCTTTATTGTTGAAGTTATCTATTACTTTTGGTTCGTACACTTCAAAATCAGGCGGGAAATTAATAGCAGGTTTTTCAATCAGGCTCAGGTTACCGGCTCCTGTTACCGAAACCCGTAGTGTGATGCCGTCGTTGGTATTTACTTCCGTGCGGTCAACCTGGGCTTTCATACTAAATTGGCCTACAGCCCCGCCAAAATCGAGAGGGCGGTTATCCGCAGGGAGTGGTTTTACATTGATGCTTAATGTGTTGGAGTGAAGTGATTTGCGAACATTCTGATAGTCAGCGCCAAAAAACGAATCATCCATCATACCCTTAAAAAACGGATCGTTGCCAAAAAACGGGTCGTCGGCAAATGGGTTTTTGGTTTTCACCTTCACCTGGTAAATCACATTCTGAACCAGTTGATCGATGGTAAGCAGGCCCGATTTCTGAGGGAAAAGTGCTGCCTTCCTGATTTCGGCAACAATATAACGTTTCCCGTTAAAGGTTTCGGAATATTGTGGAAACTGGGTGGCATCTTTCAGCAAATCCTGTGCCCAGAAACCCGGGTAGGAGGGGATCTTTTCGGGCGCATCAATCTGTAAGCGGTTGGTTGGGGTATACAGTTTAAAGGTAACGGTAACCTGTTCGCCCTGGTATGGATTGCTTTTATCAACAACAGCTTTCAGGAAGATATTATTCCCAACGTTGTCGTTTACAGGGGCCTGCTCTTTTCCCTGCTGTATATTGTTTTGTGCCTGAGGTGCCGAACGCTGGCTTTGGTTCATTACCGTAATGGTAACCGGGTTCGACATATATCGTTTCCCTTTTACCGTGATTACGGCCTGCGAAATTGTAAAAGTACCTGCTTTGTTTGCCTGTAGAATAAAAGTAAACGACATTGAACTTGAGTATTCAATCTTTCCGTTTACATTCATAACCTGCTGACCACTCGATAGCATGGGCCCGGCCAGGATATCGAAGTTGGTAATTTCGGGGCTCATGAAATTGCTGCCCTCCGCATTTATGGTATAGGTAAGCTGAAACTGCTGGCCCAGGTACACCTGCCGCGGTGCCTGTCCTGAAAAACTGATGTTTTGGGCCAGCAAAAAGCCTGGTATAACAAGCAGGAATAAGAATATC
>CAYNVK010000174.1:0-7035 GCA_964400395.1 uncultured Lentimicrobiaceae bacterium
CCCTGCCTGACTGCGTCAGCAGGCAGGGAAGACAGAAGACAGAAGATAGACACAGGAACAAGCCTATCGCCCTTCACCCATCGCCCATCGCCCATCGCCCCATCGCCCAGTCTCCCCTTCTCCTTGTCTCCCCGTCGCCCAGTCTCTCTGTCTCTTAAGCTGATAAATTATGTGTCTGGGGCGCAGATTAATTTATTTTTCACAAAATTTCAATTATTTCAACCGGGTTTTAGCCAAAGTCCTCATTTTTAGTGCATCTATTTTGCGAAAGTGTTGATAAAATCAACATGTGTAAGTATATTCAACAAAGTATTTTAAAAAACTGATTTTGAGTAGCTTGTGATACTTATAAATTCTTACTGTTGAAAAAATAAACAACCCGGATGTTTAAAATGTAAACAATACACACTGTAAAGGACAGATAACCAGACATATAAGATTGTGGCACCGTTATTGGATATGGAGAATTGTAATATCGAAATTCTTTATGCCATGAAAACAATAATTCTTCTGTCAGTCGCAATTTTACTGTCTGCTTTTTCAGAAAAAGTTTACAGCCAACAAGTTGCACCAAGTGCTAACAATTCAAATAATGAGTTGGTAACCGTTCAGTGTTCACCCGATTTATACCAGTTGGCATCAACCTGGGCTGCCGAATATGGCCGGCTTAACCCGGGGAAACAGGTCAGGATCGAAGCTATGGGGCCAAAAACTGCGGCACCCGGTACCACCGAAAACCTGGACCTTATTTCGTCAAAAACGCAATCTGCGCCCATGAGTGACAAGGTGTGGCGAATGGTTATCGGCCGTGATATCATTGTTCCGGTAATGAATGCTTCAAATCCTTTTTGGAGCGAAATCAGCAGCACCGGATTTTCGCCCGAAAAACTGGCCGGCATTTTTAGCAATCCCGTAAACCAGCACTGGAATACACTTGCTGATGGAGCAAAAAATACAGCGATGCAAATTTACGTAGTGAACGACAATGACACAAAAGCAGCCGTGGCCAGGTTTCTGCAACTGAGTCAGCTCCCGGTTTCCGGAATTTCGTTCGGAACCAGCCAGGAGGTTGCAGCGGCCGTGCAGAAAGATCCTTACGCGCTTGCATTCTGCAAACTGGTTTCAGTAACCGAACCTGTAAGTCAGAAACTGGTTGAAAACATCAGGTTGCTCCCCATTGATAAAAACGGGAACGGCACCCTTGATTATATGGAGGACATTTATGCCAGTGCTGATGTTTTTATGCGCGGTGTATGGATTGGGAAATATCCCAAAGCATTGTACACAAACATTTATGTGGTAAGTGCTATGGCTCCCGAAAATGAATCCCAACTCGCTTTTTTGTCGTGGGTACTTGCCGGTGGGCAACAGTATATGAAATCAAAAGGATTTATCGAACTGGCCGAAAATGAGAGCCAGATGCAACTTGAAAAAATTAATACCCCGGTTTTATCGGTAACCCCGGCAAATAATGCTTCGCAAACAGGGATTATCCTCCTGGTTCTTGCTGTTGTTATCGGCCTTGGCCTGGTTGCAGGTATAATAGTTCGCTCGTATCGCAAACAGGAAAACGTAGCGCCTGTATTTAGTGATGAACCGCAGAGTTTCAGCCAGGATGGCGTAAAAATGCCGCAAGGTTTATTTTTCGACAAAACCCATACCTGGGCATTTATGGAAAAGGACGGAAATGTAACCATAGGTATCGATGATTTCCTGCAACATGTTACCGGCCCGATTACCCGTGTTGAAATGAAAAACCCGGGCGACAAAATCAAAAAGGGCGAACTGCTGCTTTCGGTTATCCAGTCGGGGAAGCAGTTGCATGTTTATTCGCCGGTATCGGGAATAATCAAGAAACAAAACGAAATGCTGAAAACCGATGCTGGTGTGATGAATGCCGCTCCTTATGCCGAAGGCTGGGTATACCAGGTTGAACCCTCGGGCTGGTTAAAGGAAACGCAACTTATGGATATGGCCGGCAAATACAGGCTTTGGATAGATAATGAGTTCTCAAGGCTCAAAGATTTTCTCGCATTAACGCTAAAACCCGGCAGCCTCGAATACTCGCATGCTGTGATGCAGGATGGTGGTGTGCTGAAAGAAGGCGTACTGGCAGAGTTCGGGCCTGAAGTTTGGGACGATTTCCAGACCCGATTCCTCGACACTTACAAATAACTTTTCACTTCTTTATTTTTCTCATTAAAACATTCATCCTAAAAACTAAAAGGAAATGGATTTACATCGTCGTGACTTTTTCAGAATACTGGGTGCCACTGGATTGACCCTGGCAGTTGGAAAGGAACTTAAAGCAGCGCCCGGGCCAAAAGCCAGCCTCGAATTCAGGGGGGTATTGTACGATGCTGCACGCTGCAAGGGCTGCCGTGGTTGCGAGTACGATTGCGCTGATGCCAACGGACTGCCCGAACCTATACCCACCAAGGACATTAAGGGATTACGCACCACCGATGACAAACACCGCACTGTGGTGAATGAATACAAAACATCCAAGGGCATAGTGTATGCAAAAATGCAGTGCATGCATTGCAACGAGCCGGCATGTGCTTCGGCCTGCCTAACCCAGGCTATGACCAAAACCAAGGATGGACCGGTAATATGGCGCGAGGATAAATGCATGGGTTGCCGCTATTGTATGGTTTCGTGCCCTTTTAATATCCCCAAATTTGAATACCACAGCGCGAATCCCAAAATTGAAAAATGTACCATGTGTTTCGAAACCAGGGTGAAAAAAGGCGAACTGCCGGCATGTGTCGAAAACTGCCCCAACGAAGCCCTGATGTTCGGTACCCGCCGCGAACTGATACAGGAAGCCAGGCGCCGCATTTTCGAAAAGCCCGACCTCTATTACAACCAGATTTATGGCGAACACGAAGCCGGCGGAACCTGCTGGCTGTATATTTCGCCTGTGCCGTTTAAGGAAATAGGATTAAACACCTCTGTTCAGTCTGCTTCGTACCCGGCGCTTACCAAGGGATTCCTGTACAGCGTACCTTCAGTTTTTGTGTTGGCTCCGGCCTTGTTGTTAGGCATACAGCAGGCTACTAAAAAAGATAACTCAACAAAACCGCAAGACAATGAATAGTGGTCATTTAATATCGGCTGATAACGATGGTAAGTCCATCTGGAAATTCCTGTTCAGGCAAATGAAACCCAAAGGCAGGTGGCTCACCCCGTTCAATATCATTTCCATCCCCATTATTTTCCTGGGAATAGGATTGATCGTGATCCGTTTCTGGAAAGGCATTGGCGCTATTACCAACCTTTCGCAGGATGTGCCCTGGGGGTTATGGATAGGCTTTGATGTGGTAACCGGCGTTGCTTTTGCCGGTGGGGCCTACGTGATTACTTTTATGGTGTATATCCTGAATATGAAAAAGTACCATTCCATTGTTCGGGTTACGGTGCTGAACGGTTTCCTGGCATACCTTTTTTATGCCGGGGCTTTGCTGCTCGACCTGGGTCGCCCATGGAATGTTATAAACCCGATTATAGGGAATAATTTCGGGGTGAGTTCCGTGTTGTTCCTGGTAGCCTGGCATTTCCTGCTGTACATGATAGCCCAGCTTATTGAATTTTCCCCTGCCATAGCCGAATGGCTTGGTGCCAGGCGCGCGCATAAAATCCTTTCGGGGATGACACTTGCGGCTGTAATATTTGGTATCACCTTATCCATGCTTCACCAGTCGGGATTGGGTGCGCTATTCCTCATGGCAAAGGAAAAAATTCACCCGCTGTGGTATTCGGAGTTTATCCCGGTGCTATTCCTGGTGTCCAGTATTTTTGCCGGGCTTTCGATGGTAATTTTCGAGGGATCTATCAGCCAGCGCGTGTTTTCGGGGCAAATCAGCGACCAGCATCGTAACGAACATCATAGCATCATCCATGGTCTGTCGAAAATTTGTACCGGTGCCATGTTTGCCTACTTTTTCCTGCAACTGCTGGTACTGGTGCATGGCAAACACTGGGACCTGCTCAATACGCCTATGGGGCACTGGTATTTGCTCGAAATGATTGGTTTTGTCCTGGTGCCTATGGTACTTTATTTCTACAGTTACAGGGCCAATAATGTATTTCTGATCAGGCTGGCAGCCATACTCACTATGCTGGGTGTGATACTGAACCGGCTCAATGTAACCGTGATCGGTTTCAAGTGGGATATGGCGGTGCGCTATGTGCCCTCGTGGATGGAAATTGTGGTTACACTCACGGTACTGTTTACCGAAATCTGGATTTTCAGGTGGGTTATCAACCGCTTGCCGGTGCTCAGGGAATCGCCCAAATGGGTAAATGAAGATAAATTAACGGATAAACCGGCTCTTGCCAAAAAAATACAAAGAGCATAACACATAATACCATGGAAGGATTTACCTATTACAACATATTTGATACCAAGGGTATAGAATACCTGGTGATCATAGCTTTTTTGCTGTTGCTGATACCTTTTTGGCTGGCATTGAACAAACAGTCAAAAGTGAAAGAAAAGTTCAGTCAGGCAGTTGATGCGCTTTCAGCCGCAATACTCAACATCCCGCAAGGCATTTTTCACAGTAAAAACCACACTTGGGCTTTTCTCGAAAAATCAGGAACTGCCCTGGTAGGCGTTGACGATTTCCTGCTGAACATCACCGGGGAACTTCGGATCCGCCTTCTGAAAAAACCAGGTGAACGTGTCAGGAAAGGGGAGTTGATGGCCGAACTGGACCAGAATGATAAATCACTGAAAGTGTTTTCGCCCATTTCGGGTACCATTGTCAACACAAACCCCGGATTGGAAGCGAATACCGCTTTGCTGAACAACGATCCTTACGGGCAGGGCTGGCTTTACAATGTTAAACCATCGTTATGGATTGAAGAAATTCCTTCGTTCCTGATGGCCGAAGATGCTACCAACTGGTTGAGCAAAGAACTGCTCCGATATAAGGATTTTCTGGCTACCCGGCTTTCCCGCTACTCGCCCGAAACTTCAATGGTTATTTTGCAGGATGGTGGCGAATTAACCGAAAATTCGCTTTCGGAATGTCCCAATGATTTATGGCTTGATTTCCAGCAGGAGTTTTTAAATCCATGAGATTACCTTGCTGTTTACCAGCCTGGTAATTAGTTGTTTTGATCAGATGGAACAAAAAAATGTCCTTTTTATTCCAGATAAAGAAAAACTGATGAAAAGTTCATCAGTTTTTCTTTATATTTGGTTGATACATATATCAGATTGAATATATGCACTTCAAAACCAGTGATTAAATAGTGAAAAAAAAAGGGAAATGAGATCCAAGAATGAATCACCTCAGCATAAAAATATGACCCGCACCTTTATTGGAAAATATTTAAAATTCGGCAGGTCAATCTATGGCAGGGTAGTACTGATTATTGCCATACTTTCGGTGTTCCTGTTTATGTCGTTTGGCATCATATTCCGCTCGGTATACGAACAATATCTGAACACGATGATACTTCAGAGCGGCAATAACGTGGGGTCGCTGGTTGAAGGCGCCCTGTATCACTCCATGCTCGAAAACGACAAGGGTGCGCTTCAGAATACACTCGATGTAATTCATACCCTTCCGGGGATTGAAGATGTGAGCATGTACGACAACAACGATAGTTTGATCTATTCGTCTTTCCCACAGGATACTGCCGGAAGTTTTAATGCCAATTGCAAAAGCTGCCATGCCAATATTGCCACCATGTTTCCGCGCAGCGACAAATCCTACAAAATTATTACCGCCGAAAGTGGTTGTAAAATGAATATGGGTGTAAACGGGCAACGTCATTTGCTTATCCGCTCGCCTATACTCAACACAAAGTCGTGCTACGAAAGCAATTGCCATGCGCACAGCTCTGCCGACAAAGTACTGGGATCATTGGTAATTAAAGTGCCCTTAAAAGAGCTGGATGCTGCCGTAAAAAAATCATCGCTCGAATTTTATATTCTGGCCATCGTTACCACCTTGCTGCTGGCTTCGTTTTTAATTCTTTTTACCCGCCACGAAATAAAGAAACCGCTCAGCAGGCTCATTAAAGCAAGTATATCGGTTTCTAACGGCGACAGGAGCACACGCGTCGAAATCAGGCCAAACCAGCTCGACGATATGCGAATGGTATCCGTAGCTTTTAACGATATGCTCGACAACCTGCAGCGTGCCACTACCGAACTCGAAAACTGGTCGCAGCAGCTGGAGTACAAGGTGCAGAAAAAATCGGAAGAGCTTGGCACGGCTCAAAGCGAGCTTATCCATATCGAACGGCTGGCCTCACTCGGCAAGCTCTCATCGTCAGTGGCCCACGAAATAAACAATCCGCTTTCGGGCATCCTGGTATATACCAAGCTGGTGCACAAGCTGCTCAATAACCCCGAAATTACCGCGGCTAAAAAAGAAGTGATGCTCAAACACCTGAAAATGATTGAAGCCGAAACCAAACGCTGCGGCGAAATTGTGAAAGGACTGCTCGATTTCTCGAAAAAAGATCAGGACGATTTCGAACCCAACCACCTTCACGAAATATTACACGAAACCTATAACCTGATGTCGCACCCGGTTAAGATTGAAAATATAAGTTTTGTCACCGATTTTTCGGCCACCTCCGACCTTATATTTTGCAGCCCTAACCAGATCAAACAGGCCTGTGTGGCATTGCTGGTAAATGCCTCCGAAGCAGTAACCGAAAACGGTGAAATTTCCATTAAAACATCAAACCCCGATGCGGATAATATCAGAATCGATATCATCGACAACGGGATTGGCATCTCTGCCGAAGACCTGCCCCATATTTTTGAGCCTTTCTTTTCGACCAAGCAAAAGGCGCAGGGCATAGGTCTTGGATTGCCTATCGTGCATGGCATTATTCAAAATCATAAAGGAAAAGTAAAGGTAAAATCAGAACCGGGGCAGGGAACTACCATTTCGATTACCTTACCGCTTATCAGGGGGTAAAACGGGGATGGGATTTGGTTTACGTAAAATTGAAATCGCGGGATCCCGTGTAATGCCGTTTGCTACTTAACTTGTTGTTGTAATA
>CAYNVK010000175.1:0-7001 GCA_964400395.1 uncultured Lentimicrobiaceae bacterium
ACCGAAGACCGAAGTCGGAAGTACCTGAAATCGTAAATCGTCATTCATTATTCGTTATTCATTATTTGAAGTCGGAAGACCGAAGTCGGAAGTACCTGAAATCGTAAATCGTCATTCGTAAATCGTCATTCACTATTCACTATTCACTATTCACTTTTCACTTCTCACTACTCACTGTCATTGCGAGCTGTCATTGCGAGTGAAACGAAGCAAAGCGAAGCAACACTACTCACTACTCCACCTCGTACCTCACAAAAACCTCAATGGCTTCGTATTCGGCCATGCCGAGTTTATCGTAAAGCTTAGCGGTATTTTTATTTCGTTCTTCAGCGCGCTGCCAGAATTCGCGTTTATCGGCGCCCATAAACATGGCACCGTCTTTCTGCGACTGGTGTCTGAAAATGGCATTGCGTTTTATCACCACTTCCTCGGGGCTGAGCGGAACGGCCATATCAACCATTTCGATATCCCATTCCTGCCATGCACCCCGGTAAAGCCACACGCGGCAGTCCTTCATCCATTCCTCATTTTTCATCCGTTCGAGGGCTTCGATAATAATGTCGATGCACACGCGGTGGGTACCATGCGGATCGCTCAGGTCGCCGGCGGCATAAATCTGGTGTGGTTTCAACGAACGCAGAAAATCCATGGTAATCTGTATGTCGGCTTCGCTTGCCGGTGCTTTTTTAATGGTACCGGTTTCGTAAAAGGGTAGATTCAGGAAGTGAACATTCTCTTCGGGAAGGCCTATATACCTGCACGATGCTGTTGCTTCGCCGCGGCGGATAGAAGCTTTTATCGCCAGCAATTCCGAGGGTTCGATGCTGTCTTTCTTTTTGTTATTATAAAAATCCGTCGATTCTTTGTAAAGCAGTTCGGCTTTTGGTTCCGAAATGTCGTAAATTTTTTCATAATGCCGCACAAAATCGAGGTAGCGTATGGCGTCGTCATCGCTCACGGCAATGCTGCCTGAGGTCTGGTAGGCCACATGCACATCGTGGCCATGTTCCACCAGGCGTGCAAAAGTTCCGCCCATCGAAATAACATCATCGTCGGGGTGGGGGCTGAATAGTGCCACCCTTTTGGGAAATGGCAAAGCGCGTTCGGGCCTGGTGCTGTCGTCAACATTGGGTTTTCCGCCGGGCCAGCCGGTGATGGTATGCTGCAGGTCGTTAAAAACCTTGATGTTTATTTTACTGAAAATATGCCTGGTAATCAGGTCCGACAGCCCGTTGTCGTTATAATCGCGTTCGGTGAGTTTCAGCAGCGGTTTGCCGGTTTGGGTACAAAGCCACAGCACCGCCTTGCGTATCATGCGGTCGGTCCATACGCACTGCCCCACGAGCCAGGGTGATTTAAAACGGGTAAGTTGTGCTGCAGCCGGCAGGTCGACAATAAAGGTGATGGTGGGATGGTTTTGCAGAAAACTTGATGGAACCACATCCGTAACAGGCCCTTCAACCGCTTTGGCCAGGATTTCGGCCTTGCCATCGCCCCAGGCCATCAGGAAAATTTCTTTGGCCGCCATAATAGTACCCACACCCATGGTGATGGCAAAATGCGGTACATGCTCCTCGCCGTTAAATGAATCGGCTGCATCGTTGCGGGTAAGCCTGTCGAGGGTTACCAGGCGGGTTTTCGAGTTGTATGCCGAGCCCGGTTCGTTGAAACCTATATGCCCGGTGCGGCCTATGCCCAGCAGTTGAATATCAATACCACCGGCTTCGATAATTTTTTTCTCATAGTCGCGGCAAAAAGCAGCAACATCATCTTTTTCAATGCTTCCCGAAGGGATATGAATATTTTCGGCCTTTATATCAATGTGCTTGAAAAGCCTGTCCCACATAAAATGGTTATAACTCTGCTGGTGGTCGTGTTCCAGGGGATAATATTCATCGAGGTTAAAAGTGATCACGTTTGCGAAACTGAATCCTTTTTCACGATGCCATCTGATCAGTTCATTATAAACCATCAGCGGGGTTGATCCGGTTGCCAGCCCCAGCACAAGATTTTTCCCTAGCTTCTGTCGTTCTTTTGCCAGCTCAACAATTCTGGAGGCCACTTCCCGGGAACCATCAATGGCAGAAGGAAATATTTTAACGGGAATTTTCTCAAACCGGGTCACCAGCGCATCATCATTCCATGTTGAGCTGTCAGCATTGAGCGAGTATCCTTTAATATCAGCTAACTTCATGATTTACTGTATTTTTAATTATTTCACTACTATTTTGTTCTCCCATAATTTCGATGGGTTTTCTTTGCTTAGCTGGTAGGGCCTGATGCGGTACGACCAACTGTAATCTTTTGCCGGGATCAGGTATTTTTCCATGGGCCACGCTCCCCAGCTGTCATCACCACCCACACCACACTGCATATAATCCAGGTTCAGGTCGGTAAAAGGCTGTTTTTGCAGGAGGTTGCCATGTTTGCCCCCGTGTTTGAATCCTTTCATATCGTCGTAAGTATACGGCAAGGCACTGAAACACAGGTTTGGGGCGCCTTCGAAATAAATGCCCACGGTTTTTCCATCAGTAACCGAAAACCACTTCACATCGGTGCGGTAACCGTTTTCCTGCGGGCGCACATAAGGCGTGTACATCAGGTCGGTAGTGGTGTGATACAATCCTACGAAAGCAGCGGTTTTGCGGTCCTGGTAATTTTCAAAAGGTCCGCGCCCGAGCCAGTCGACCTGCCTGAATGCTCCGTTCAGCCGCATATTCACTCCAAGCCTGGGGATCCATGGCAGGTTCTGGCCTGCTTTCAGGTTATTGTCAACAAGTATATCACCATTCCCGGTAAAAGTATATACCGTAGTTATTTCGCTTTTGGCATCGGGTAACGCGATTACCGCAGAAATTTTAACTGTTTTAGGATCTGATTTATCCAATGTTACCGACATGATTTTCCGGTTTTCGCTGGCATCGTACCAGGGTTTGCAGGCAACAAACATTTTGTTTCCGGCATCGTTATCGAGCGGGGCACGGCGGAAATTGGGCAGTGGTCCCTGTTCCATCAGCTGCTGGCCCTGGTAGGTGTACGACGCAATGGTACCGGTGGTTTTATCAAAAATAACTTCAAACGATTTTGCTTTTATCTGGATGGTATTCCCCGATTCGGTGGCAGCAATTGCCGGCATGCCTGAGGTTGTGGTTTCCTTACGAGGGGTTGCAAACGGAAGCTCAAACTGTTCTGCAGCCAGTATATGATCCTTACCGAGCAATGGCCATTCGTTGGCAGTAAGCAGGTATACATTCATGTAATACAATTTGCCCGGTTTTGCGGATGATGATTTCCAACCACAGGTATAATCGCGCGAAGCACCCGGAGCTATATTTTCGGTCGAAGCCTGGCCTTGAGAGATGACCTTTCCGTTTTCGGTTATTTCCCATTTTAACCGGGTGTTTTTCAGGTCGATAAAGGCATATTTGTTGGTTAATGTATAGGAAAGTTTACTCAGATCGGCAGCGCTGAATTTTACATACTGGTACACTTTTTTAACTTCCGATAAACCCGGGTGTGGAGTTCTGTCAGGAAACACAAGCCCGTTGGTGCAGAAATTACCATCGCTGGGAACATTTTTCGGCCCGAAGTCGCCACCGTATGCCCAGTATTTGCGCCCTGCCGAATCAGACTTCTGCAGTCCCTGGTCCACCCAATCCCAGATAAATCCACCCTGAAGCTGTTCGTGGCTGTCGATGGCATCCCAGTATTCTACCAGGTTGCCGGTGCTGTTTCCCATAGCATGGGCATATTCGCATTGTATAAGTGGCCGGTCCTGTTTTTTGGAAGCATATTCCAGTATGCCCTTCACGCTTTCGTACATCGGGCAATAAATATCCGTATTCCATTCCAGCCCTGCACGTTCGTATTGAACCGGGCGGCTGAGGTCGCGGCTTTTGATCCAGGTGTAGGTAGCCTGGAAATTGCAGCCATCACCTGCCTCGTTGCCCAATGACCAGATGATCACCGAGGGATGGTTTTTATCGCGCTCAACCATGCGGCGGGTGCGGTCGATATGGGCATTTTTCCACACCGGGTTGTTGCCCAGCGTACGATCGGGATCATAGCCCATGCCATGCGATTCAATATTGGCTTCATCCACCACGTAAAGGCCGTATTCGTCGCACAGTTCGTACCAGTAAGGATCGTTGGGATAGTGACAGGTGCGCACTGCATTGATGTTATTTTGTTTCATGAGCTGTACATCCTGCAGCATGAGTTCGCGCGAAATCACATGCCCTTTTATGGGATCAAATTCATGCCGGTTAACGCCTTTCAGTTTTACCGCAACCCCGTTTATCAGCAGTTGCCCGTTTTTTATTTCGCTGGTGCGGAAGCCAATCCTGTTTGTCAGGCTTTCGATGCATTTGCCGTTTTGGTCGAGCAGGTTTATGGTTAATACGTATAAATCGGGAGTTTCGGCAGTCCATTTCTTTACCTGTGGAATCCTTTTTTCATAATGAAGGCTGTCGGAGTTTACCGCCTGCTGCAGCGAAATGATTTCGGATGATACCGGTTTAGCAGTATTGTTTTTCTCGTACAGGTTAACCTGCAATTTAAGGTTCTGTGCCTCGGCGGCTTCCAGTTTGTTAAACAGGATATCAAGTTCCAGGTTTCCGTTGGTATAATTATCCTTCAGGTTTCCTTTGGCAAAAAAGTCGCGGACAAAGGTTTGAGGTCTTGCATACACGAACACATCGCGGTTTATGCCACTCATGCGCCACATATCCTGGCACTCGAGGTACGAACCATCGCTCCAGCGGAAAACCTCCAGCGCAAGCGTGTTTTCTCCTTTTATTAAATAAGGTGTCAGATCGAATTCGGCCGGGGTTTTGGAATCCTTGCTGAAACCGATATACTTTCCGTTGAGCCAGATATAAAAAAATGATTTTACCGCCCCGAAGTGAATAAATACATTTTTCCCTTTGAATGATTCGGGTATATTGATGTTGGTGAGGTAAGTTCCAACCGGGTTATAATCGTAAGGCACATGGGGTGGCAAGGGATTTTTCGAATAGAACTCGTACGAAATATTGGTATAAATAGGGTAGGAGTAGCCCTGTACTTCCCAGGTGGAGGGCACATCAATCATACCCCACGATGATGCATCGAATCCGGGTTTGTAAAAGCCTGCAGGTACCTGGGTGTAATTATCCGAAAGTTTAAATTTCCACTTGCCGTTCAGCAAAAGATAAGCCGACGAGGCTTTGGGGTCATTTTTTAAAGCCTGTGCCTCGTTATCGTAAGGCACATAGGTTACATGCGGCCTTACGGTGTTGAAGGTGGTTAGTCCCGGATTTTCCCAGTCGGGAACTGAGATTTGTTGTGCAGATGTGTTGTTATAAAATCCCATCAGCGCCATTGCGGCAACGAAGAATGAGTTCCTTAATTTTCTCATGCTGGTGTATTTGTAGGGGTTACCTTACTTTCTGGTAAATTCTTGTTTGCGGGTTCAATGTGTCAGTTTCCCCGCTGCGAAATAGCTGCGCAAGCGTATGCTTTTCAGTACCAGGGAAATACTTACTATGTGGTTTGAAAAACTTTATTCATAACCATTGCAACTGTGCCCATCAATCCGGCATTGGAGCCGAGATTCGAGGTCAGTATCTGGGAATCGCGGCGTATTTTGGCGATGGTATATTTGTTCAGGTTCAGTTGTATCGGGTCAATGATGTAATTTTCGGCTTTTGTGAGTTCACCTCCAATAATGATAAGTTCGGGGTTAAAGAGGTGGATCAGGATGGCAATTCCACGGCCCAGGTGTTCGCCCATACTGGCCAGCAGGCCTATAGCGAACTGGTCGCCACGCTGGGCTGCCGATAATACTGTTTCGATGGTTATTTTTGAAAGATCGTTGTCGACCATATTCCGGATCACGGTAGTTGCGCCTTCGGTAATTTCCTTACGGGCTTTTTTAATCATGGTAGTTCCTGAGGCCAGTGTTTCGAGGCATCCTATTTTGCCGCAATAGCAGAGTTGCCCATCCGGATCAACCTGTATATGGCCAAACTCACCCGAGAAACCTGAATTTCCCTTGTAAAGTTTTCCATTCAGAATCATGCCGAGTCCTATGTCCGACCCGATATTGAGGCAAAGCACGTTTTGCTTTCCCTGTGCCAGCCCGAAAGCCTGTTCGCCCAGGGCCATGGCTTTGGCATCGTTTTCAACAAAAACCGGGTAATCGAAAAAGTTGGCAAATTGAATGGTGGCGGGCTTATCATCGCCCAGGTAACGATAGCTGATACCGGTATGCAAATCGTTGAGGCCGGGAAAAGCAACACCAATACCCATCAGTTTTGATTTGTCGATCCCTGACTCCTTAATAAAGTTAAACACTTCGTCTTTCAGTGTTTTCATGATGTCAGTAGATACATCCAGGCCTTCGTTTAAAACTTTTATATCAACTACAGGCTTGTTGCTCAGGTCAAAAATTCCCAGCCTGATATGGAACCGGCTCACGTCAACACCCATCACGAACCGGGCTCCGGGGTTAAGTCCATACAGGTTAGGTCTGCGGCCACCGCTCGAATTTCCGATGCCTTCTTCAACCAGGAAACCACTCACGATCAGTTCGTCGATAGCGCGGGTAATGGTAGGTGTGCTCATGCGGATTATTTTGCTGAGCTCGGGTATAGATTTACTTCCGTTATGGTATAATTCTTTAGAAATTAAAAGTTTAAGCCCGTTTTTCTTAGAACTGTTGGTTCTGGGATCGCCGGTTGTATTTCCAAAAAGCATGCTTTTTTTTGTCATAACCATTGTTGCTATTACTTTATTATGCCAGGTATATATCTACATTTATACTAAGAGGGTGTAAATTTACAACAATCATTAATAATATTACTAAACATTGTGAAAATAATTATTAAGATTGCTAAGAAATTTATCTCTTTTTAAACAAGCTTTAAAAATAAGTGCGTAAATAACAGAAAAAGAGATAGATGCAAATATAGATTCGAATTTTATCTTACGAACATTTTTTTAAACACCTGCCGTGAATT
>CAYNVK010000176.1:0-6975 GCA_964400395.1 uncultured Lentimicrobiaceae bacterium
GCTATGGCCGATTCGTTAAAAATACACAATGTCGAATTCAGGCAGGGCAATATCGAAAATGTACCGCTGCCCGACGAATATGCCAATGTAATATATTCGACCTGCGTTTTCAACCTGCAGGAAAACAAACAAAAGGTAGCTGACGAAATGTACCGCGTGGTTGACCATAATGGGTATGTTTGTGTGTCGGACTTCGTAATTATTAATGATATTCCGGAGGGCTTGCGAAAAGAAGCATCAGCAATTGCAGGCTGTATAGCCGGCGCCGAAAAAGCAGAGGTTTTTATGAGTTATTTCCAGAAAACCGGTTTCACCCAGGGTGGTATTGTTGAGGTTAATAAGGTTGAACTCCCCAATGATCTGCTCGAGAAATACCTGGATGCCGATATGATCAAAAAATATAACGATATTAACTCCGACGATGGCATTTTCAGCGTGGTACTGGTGGTTGAAAAACCCGAAACCTGCAATGCCGAAACCTGCTGCAAAAACGCTGATAAACACAAAAACTAAGGCAGCCGCATACAGTATAACTGTCATTTCCAAAAAGCGCAGTCAACCTGAAGGGTTTAACCTGGTGGGTCGGCTGCGTTTTTGTTTACGATCAGCCGGCAATGCCGATTGAATTATCGGTAACTTTACAGCCTATTCTGGCTGGGCTTACCATGATGAAATTGAACCATTTTTTCCGGAAACAAGCACTTCTGCCGGCATGGCTGTTTTTTTTGTGGTTTAATCCGTGTGCCTCATCTGCCGGAGAAATTACCCTGAAGCCTGGCGTAAACAATCAGCTTACTGTGGTTAAAAGTACCCCGGACCGTATGTTGGTTTTAACCACGTTCGGCCATTTCGGTGTGCAGGTAAGGCAAACAGATAAAGGCAATTTCGCGGTGTTGGAGGCTGCTTCCTGTTCCTACACCATTATAACCGGAAATCCCCGACTGCCTGTGTTCAGCCGGCTGATAGAAGTACCCGCAGATGCCAGCATCCGGGTAAAAATTTTAAAGTATGCAATCAAAGAATATAAGCTTGCTGATTTGGGGATAGCCGAAAAAATTTATCCGTCACAACCACCACAATCAAAAAACAGTATTGCTGAAAATTCGCTGGTGGTTAACCAAAAACTATACGAAACCAATGCCTTTTACGGTGAGCCGCTGGCCCGGGTTACCCAGGCCGGCAACATGCGCGGGGTGCAACTGGCCAACCTGGTTGTAGCACCCGTTCAATACAACCCGGTTACCAACAGCATAAGCGTTTACGATAGCCTCCAGGTTGAAATTATCTTCAGCGGAATGCTGAAATCGAAGGAAAACATTTCGCCGTCAGGAAATCAATCGGCGTATTTCGATAAAACCTTTTCACCTGTACTGAATTACGATCGCAATTTATCACCCCCCGCAAACCAGGTCCCGGAAAAATATGTTATCGTGGCTGATCCTATGTTCCGCGAGGCCCTGCAACCCTTTGTGCAATGGAAAACAAGGCGGGGTTTCCGGGTTATTCAGGCTTATACCAGCAACCCGGCAGTGGGCAACACCACCACATCCATTAAAGCGTACCTGAAAAATCTGTATACTTCTGCCACCGTATCCGACCCGGCACCCACATTTGTGCTTTTTGTCGGCGATGTTGAGCAAGTGCCCACATTCCGATGCCTGAACCATGTGAGCGATCTGTATTACTGCGAATATACCGGCGATTATCTTCCTGAAGCTTTTTATGGCAGGTTTTCAGCCGGTACCGTTGAAGAATTATTACCACAACTAAACAAAACACTGCAATACGAGCAGTGCCTGATGCCCGACCTTTCGTATTTGGGTAACAGCGTGCTGGCGGCCGGGGCCGATGCCACCCATCAACTCAGGTGGGGCAACGGCCAGATTAATTATCTCACTTCCTGTTATTTCAATACGCAGCATAATATCCTGGCAAAAGCCTACCTTCAGCCCGAACCGGCAGGTGCAGGCTACGCGCAAAAAATAAAGGCCGACATAAACCAGGGTGTAGCTTTCGCAAGTTATTCGGCGCATGGCGATGTTGCAGGCTGGTCTGATCCTTCGTTTACCAAGGCAGATATACAGGCGTTACAAAACAAAGACAGATACCCGCTTATTGTAGCAAACACCTGCCAGACAGCCGCCTTCGATTTACAATCCTTCGGCGAAGAAATGGTAAGAGCCGAAAACAAAGGTGCGCTGGGTTACATCGGAACCACGGATCTGAGCTACTGGGACGAAGATTTCTGGTGGACGGTTGGTAATGGCACCATCTCCGCACTAGCGACCTACGAAACCAGTGGCCCCGGCGCATACGACCGCATGTTTCACACGCATGGCGAGCCCCGCCCCGAATGGTGCAGCACCATGGGAGAGATGGTGTTTGCCGGCAATATGGCCGTGCAGGCTTCAAATTCGGGATTGAAACAATACTACTGGGAAATATACTGCCTGCTGGGCGATCCCTCCACGATGATTTATTTTACGGAACCCACTGCTATTTCAGCCAGCTTCAACCACCTTATGCCACTGGGATCAGCCTCTTTCCGGGTAAATACCGAACCTTTCGCCCATGTTGCTTTGAGCAAAAACAACATTTTGCTTGGCGTAGCCGAAGCTGATGAAAACGGCCAGGCCGAAATGGCAACCGGCATGCTTACCGATACCGGCTATGCACAGGTTGTGATTACTGCACAAAACCGAAAACCCCTGACTGACAGCATCCTTATCTTTCAACCTGCCGGGCCATACCTGGTTGCGGATGTTGTTCGCATCAGCGACGAACATGGAAATAACAACCAACAGCCCGAACCCGGTGAAATGCTTTCGCTGAATATCACCTTACGCAATATCGGGCTTGGCATGGCTAAAAACGTAACTATAACAATGGTTACCGACGATAACTACCTGCAAACAGAACAAGGCACAGTAAGCTGGCCGGATATGCCAGCAGGGAGTTCCGTTTCCCGCGAAGCAGCATTCAACATCCGGGTAAATGAAAATGTCCCCGATCAGCATAAAGCATTAATAAAGCTGATCACCCATATCGACACCTGCGATTTTACATCCGAATTCAGTTTCACACTTTATGCCCCGCACCTGCTTACCGGGCCAGTTACCATCAGCGATTCGGCAGGCAACAACAACCAACAGCCCGATCCGGGCGAAAGCCTGTACATTTCGTTCCCAACCACCAATATCGGTCATGGCTCATCCGGCGAAATTACCACCCGGTTGTTTGCGTCCTCGCCAATGGTATACACTGAAATGAAACCTTTGCTCAAGGCTGCTTTGATGCCGGGTGAAACCATGCATTCCGTTTTCAGGATTACGCCGGGCGCCGATATGCTGCCTGGAAGCTCTTTTACGGTTTTCGCTACAGCTTCGGCAGGAAATTACAGTTCGGTAAGTAATACGATAATTACTATGGGCGCCATGGCCGAAAACTTTGAAACCGGCGACTTTAAAAGTTACAACTGGCAGCTTTGTGGTAACCAACCCTGGAACATCACTGAAAACGAAAAACAGGAAGGGCTTTTTTCGGCAAAATCGGGCCTGATCGGCGATAGCGAAAAAAGTGAAATGAAGCTGGATGCTTTGGTACTTTGCGACGATACCCTAAGCTTTTACCGTAAAGTTTCCTCCGAAAACGGCTACGATTTCCTGATATTTTACATGGATGGCAATGAACTTGGGCGTTGGAGCGGCAACACTGGCTGGATAAAAGCCAGTTTCCCCGTTCCTGTAGGCAGGCATCTTTTCAGCTGGGTTTACCAGAAAGACGAAGCAACCGCTGCTGGTGCCGATGCTGCCTGGATTGACGAAATCCATTTCCCGGTCATGAGCCAGATGAGCCAGGCCCCATTGTCAGCAGAAATTGTTGCAGCACCTGCCGAAATATGCCCCGGCGGGCAAACACAGCTTTTTGTCCTGCCATCAGGCGGAAATTCTGATTACAGCTATCAATGGAAATCCAATCCTACGTTGAACGATTCGCTGACATTTAACCCAATGGCTTCGCCCCTGGAAACAACAACCTACTATGTTAAAACCGTAAGTGGCAATTTCGAAGTACACGATTCGGTAACGGTGCGTGTAGCGCAGGTTGCAGCGCCGCCGGTGGTTTCAGTTTCGGGCGATCAACTGGTTTCGTCGGCAACCAACGGCAACCGGTGGTTCAACAGCCAGGGTATGATTAACGGAGCCACCGGCACTGTTTACAACCCCACACAGTCCGATATTTATTACGTTAAAATTATAAACTCAACAGGTTGTTACTCCGAACCCTCAAACGAAACAGCATTTGTTTTTACAGGACTAACATCGGCTGAAAATGATTTTACCGTGTCGCCAAACCCGTCGACCGGCTCATTCAGGCTGGTTTATACCCTAAAAAAATCGTGTTACACCAGGATTCAGATCTTCAACCTGATGGGGCAGGTAGTTGCCACCCTCGGAGATGGCACTAAACCGGCAGGCGTTCACCAGGTGGATTTCAACAAGGGAACGCTGCCTCCGGGAATTTACACCTGCAAACTCTCCCTTGGCGGCGAGGTACGATCAAAAAAACTGGTTATCACAAATTAATTACAATTTGTTTCGCCGAACTTAATAATTTTGAAACATCAATACACCGCGGGTTTAAGCCCGGCAAAAAATAATTACTGAACCATTGAAACATGAAAAAAATACTTCTTATCAGCCTTGTGATGCTTCTCAGCTTCCCGTGCGTGTTCGCGCAAAACAATATTTTAACCGTAGCCGAAAAATCGGGGTATGAGTCCACCGCCAGGTATGCCGATGTACAGCAGTTCATCGCTGAACTTGTCCGGGGTTCAAAAAATATCAGGATCGAAACCATTGCAAAAACCACCGAAGGCAGGGATGTTCCTTTGCTGGTGATTGCCAACCCGCTTCCAAAATCACCTGCCGACCTGGTGAACGACAAGCGCATTGTGGTTTACATACAGGCTAATATTCACGCCGGCGAGGTGGAAGGTAAAGAAGGGAGTATGATGTTGGCCCGCGACCTGGTGAAGGGTTTAAACAATGATATCCTGAAAAACGTGGTTGTACTGATTTGCCCCAATTTTAATCCCGATGGAAACGAGGCTATCAGCACACAAAACCGGGATTATCAGAATGGTCCGAAAAATGGGGTTGGATTGCGATATAACGGGCAGATGCTCGACCTGAACCGGGATGCCGTAAAACTGGAAAGCCCCGAAATGCAGGGCCTCATCCGAAATGTGATCAACAAATGGGATCCTTCAGTTACGGTTGACTGCCACACCACAAACGGCTCCTACCACGAAGAACCGGTAACATTTACCTGGATGATGAACCCTGCCGGCGACCGCGGGCTCATCAATTATATGCGCGATGATATGATGCCGGCCGTTTCGGAAATTCTGACCCAAAAATACCAGGTGCTGAACTGTTTCTACGGCGAATTCACCGACCTTAAAAACCCCGATGCTGGCTGGATATCATACGCATCCGAACCCCGCTACCTGGTAAACTACATGGGAGTGCGCAACCGGCTTGCAATCCTGAACGAAAACTATGTGTATGCCGATTACAAAACCCGGGTGCTGGGAAGCTACAAACTGCTTCATTCCATCCTCGAATATTCAGCTTCGCATGCCAGCGCGATAAAAACAATGCTCAAAAATGCAGATCAGCAAACCATTGCAAGGGCAACCGACCCCGCTGCCAATGCTACATTCCCGATTGAATACGAAGCCAGGCCAACACCACAGCCCATAACGGTAAGGGCTTTCGAAGTGGATGTGGTGAAAAACGCACAAGGTCAGGAAGACCTCGTGAAAAGCGACCGGCAAAGAACCGTCGCCGTTCCGTACATTGCTGATTATTATGCCACCAAAAGCACTACCTTACCTTTCGCCTACCTGCTGCGCCTGAGCGATCCGGTGGTTAAAAACATGCTCCAGGCCCATGGAATAAAACTCGAAAAACTTGCCCAAACCACAAGGCTGGAAGTAGAGTCGTTTAAACTTACAAGCCTGAAACCCGCCACCCGGCTGAACCAGGGGCATTACACGAATTCGGTGTCGGGCACCATGGTTAAGGATACGATTGATTTTTTACCCGGAACCTATGTGATCCGCATGGCCCAGCCGCTGGCAAACCTGGCTGCATACCTGCTCGAACCGCAAAGCAACGATGCGCTGGTGCTTTGGAATTTCTTCGACCGGTACCTGGTACCGCAATGGGGAAGAGGGTTTAACGAATACCCGGTGTACAGGCTGATGCAGAAAACGGATCTTAAAACCACAACACCCGGGGCAAAATAATCATAAATCACCAGGCAGAAACTGAGCTGCACCGGTTTGCTTGAAATATGACACTTTTGTGCCATTGTTTTAAAGAGCATACGATTGTATTTTTGGTAAAACAGAAATTCAACCTTTGCATCTTATGGTACAAAATATTCAATTTACGCCAAATTTTTCGTTGTACGAACTATTGGTTACCGAACACCGCAGTTTTGATGAGGAACAGTACAACCCGCCATCGGCAGTTATTGACAACCTGAAAGCATTATGCATTAACATATTGCAACCCCTGCGCGATTCACTGGGTACTCCTGTGAAGGTAAACAGTGGTTATCGTTGTCCTTCGCTGAACAAAGCCATTAAAGGCTCGCTCACCAGCCAGCATATGACTGGGCAGGCAGCTGACATCATTGACCTGACCAACGGCAATGAGTACCTGTTCAAAAAAATAAAAGAGTTAAACCTGCCATTCGACCAGATGATTGACGAATTCGGCTTCAGGTGGGTGCATGTTTCGTACGATCCGGCACGCAATCGCCGCGATATCCTGCAAGCAGTAAAAGATGCCAAAGGCAAAACAATTTACGTCAGGCCGAACGTATAAACGCCCGACAATTGCTTAAACGACTAGAATGGTGGAAGAAACCGGGAAATGGCTAAAAACCGACCCGGACCTT
>CAYNVK010000177.1:0-6851 GCA_964400395.1 uncultured Lentimicrobiaceae bacterium
CCCACATCCCACATCCCACATCCTCTAAGCCGATTCCCTGATTTTGAGCGTGGGTTTAAATACTTTAGTCTGGAAGTTAATATCAGCAGCCGGGTTATTGAGTCGCTGTAACAGCAGTTTTACACTCTCACGCCCCATTTCGTAGCCTTTCTGAACCACCGTGGTGAGTTTTGGATTGATGATGGATGCATTGGGCCCATCGCCATAGCCAATTACCGAGATATCTTCGGGTATCCTGAACCCGTTTTGCTGCAGTACCTGTATGGCTTCGATGGCGGTACTGTCGTTTACTGCAAAAAGCCCGTCGATTTCGGGAGCCAGGTTAATAATATGATTCCGGAGCGTTTGCACTTCCTCGCGCGTATCACATTTTAAAATACGATCTTCACGTACTTCAATGCCTGCCTTGCGCAAAGCTTCGCAATACCCGTTGCGGCGTTCGCGGCCGATAAGCAGGTTTTGGGGCGCAGCCAGGTGAATAATATTACGGCAGCCTTTGCTGATCAGGTATTCGGTTGCAATGCGGCCGCCCACATAATCGTCAGTAATAACTTTATCAGTCTCCAGCTGGTCGCAAACCCTGTCGAAAAAAACAATAGGCATACCCCCGCTGATGGCTTCACTGAAATGATCGTATGTCTGGGTGGTTTTACTGAGCGATACCAGGATCCCATCCACACGGTGATCAATTAGTGTTTGCAGGTTGATCATTTCGCGGTATTGGTTTTCGTTCGACTGGCAGATAATAAGGTTATACCCTTCCTTGTGCGCAAGTTCCTCGATGCCGCTGATAACCGACGAGAAAAAATGATGCACGATTGCCGGGATAATCAGCCCGATGGAATAACTGCGCTGGCGTCGCAGGCTGAGCGCAAGTACATTGGGCCGGTAGTTAAACTTTTCGGCGTAATTGCGTACCAGGTCCTTGGTTTCCTGGCTGATATCGGGGTGATCCTTTAATGCACGCGAAACCGTTGAAATAGAGACATTTAAACTACGGGCAATATCCTTAATAGTTAACTGGTTTGTTTTCATACCTAAAAGTTGCGAACAAATTTGCGGTTAAAGATAGAAATATAATTAATATGTAATGATTTATTAATAATCAGGAAATAGTTAGTGTAATTTCGACAATAAGACACATTGATTGTCAATAATTTATCCGGAATTACACTTTGTAATTTAAATTAAAAAGAAAATAGGTTTTTGGTGATTTTACGCAAACGTTTGCGAAAACGATTTCAGAAAAATAATTTCAGAAAACGCTAAAAAAGAGCAAAATAAGTATTGAATCGTATTATTCTTTTTTTAGCTTTGCGCTGTTGTTCCGATTTTAACGGCAAAAAAATTGCGCTAAAAAGCATTATTTTCGGCAAACAAATCATTTTTTTTTAACGTTCTCCGATATTCAGGCTAAAAATACCTTATTTTTATACAGGCGATTGATTTACCAATCTACCACCCCTCAAACCAGAAACATCAAATCAACCAATAATTAATCAATTGTTCAATAACATGAAAGTCAGATCTATGAAGAAAAATTTAATCTCTTTCAGGATCCTGCTGCTGTTTGTTGCCTGCACATTTGCCTTCCAGGCATTTGCACAGGAAATTCAGGTATCAGGAAAAGTCTCAGATGCTAAGGATGGCAGTTCGCTACCCGGGGCTACAGTGCAGGTAAAAGGTACCACTATGGGTATGCTTACCGATCTGGACGGAAAGTTCTCCGTTAAAGTAAAGCCAGGCTCAGTACTGTCGTTTACTTTTATCGGTTACGATCCACAGGAAGTAACTATTACCAACCAAACCACCCTCAACATTGCTTTACAGCAATCGTCGACCACACTTGAGCAGGTAGTTGTAATCGGGTATGGTACCGTTAAAAAGACGGATGCAACCGGATCCATCAGCGTTACCAGCAGTAAGGACTTTAACAAAGGCGCCATTACATCGCCGCAGGACCTGCTTGTAGGTAAAAGTGCAGGTGTTGTAATTACCAACTCAGGCGGTGCTCCGGGAGCAGGTGCTACTATCCGCGTTCGTGGTGGTTCATCACTCAATGCCTCCAACGACCCACTTATTATTATCGACGGTGTTCCTATCGACAACAACAATGTATCAGGAAGTTCGAACTTCCTTTCGTTCGTTAATCCTAACGATATCGAAACTTTCACTGTACTTAAAGATGCTTCGGCCACCGCCATTTACGGGTCAAGGGCTTCGAACGGAGTAATTCTGATCACCACCAAAAAAGGCGCGGTAGGTGCTATGAAAATTACTTACGACGGAAACACCTCGGTTGCAACTGCAATTAAATACATGGATGTATACTCGGGCGACCAGATGAGAAATATCGCTTACTCAAACAAAGCGTTATACAGCCCCGAAACCTACAACCTGTTGGGAAGTCAGAATACCAACTGGCAGAAAGAAATCTACCGTACAGCCGTGTCGCAGGATCATAACCTCAGCGTTTCGGGTGCTGCCAAAAATATGCCTTACCGCGTTTCGGTAGGTTACACCGACCAGAATGGTATCCTGAAAAATACCGACATGCAGCGTACTACTGCTTCGTTGAGTCTCGATCCTACTTTCTTCAAAAAAGACCTGAAAGTGAGCATCAACGTAAAAGGCATGCATACCAACCAGAATTATGGCGAAACAGGAGCCATCGGGTCAGCAATCAACATGGATCCTACACAGGTTGTTAAAGACAATGGAGTAATGTACGACGGATATTACCAGTGGGCTAACTACGGCGCATCGCTGGGTACACCTAACCCTGTTGAACAACTGATGGCTGCCGACAACAAATCGGTGGTACAACGTGTTATTGCCAATGCACAGTTCAATTATAAATTCCGCTTCCTCCCCGACCTGAAAGCCAACCTGAACCTGGCAACCGATTATGCAAAAAGTGATGGACATAACAACCGCCCGATAACTTCACCTGGTGTAATCACAAACCCATACTGGGGAAAAATTAATGACTATACCGGTAAAAACTACAATAACCTCCTCGATTTTTACCTCAACTATGTAAAAGAATTTGGTGTTAATAAAATTGATCTTACTGCAGGTTACTCATGGCAGCATTTCAAACGCGAAGGCGATTCACGTACCACCGGTTTTTACAGAACAGGCCAAACCCAGCAGGTTGACAAAACAGCCTTTATCACTGAAAACTACCTTGTTTCATTCTTCGGTCGTTTAAATTACACCCTTCTCGACAGGTACCTCCTCACCTTCACTATTCGCGACGACGGATCCTCACGTTTCTCGGAAGACAACCGTTGGGGTCTGTTCCCTTCGGCAGCCTTTGCATGGAAAATTAAAGAAGAAGGATTCCTGAAAGATGTTAAAGGCATTTCAGACTTAAAACTCCGTTTAGGATGGGGTGTTACCGGTCAGCAGGATATAGGTAATGACTACCCGTCGCAGGCTTTATATGTTCAGTCAGCAATAGGCAGCTATTATATGATAGGTGGCGAAAACATTCCAACCCTTCGTCCCGATCCATACGATCCTAATATTAAATGGGAACAAACTACTACCCAGAATATAGGATTGGATTTCGGATTTGCCGATAACCGTATTTCCGGATCATTCGATGTATACAAACGCGTTACCGACGACCTGTTGAACCAGATTGCCATCCCCAGCGGAAGTAACTTCTCGAACACTTTAACCACCAACGTAGGTAGCCTCGAAAATACAGGTGCTGAATTATCACTGAATCTCGTTCCTATTTCGAAACAGGATATGTACCTCTCGTTTGGTTTCAATGTTGGTTACAACAAGAACGAAATCACCAAACTGCTGGTTTCTGACGATCCTAACTTCATCGGTATTCTTTATGGAGACGGTATGACCGGTACAAAACAAGTTACCAGGGTAGGTTACCCGGCTAAATCGTTCTTTGTAAACCAGCAGGTTTATGATGCAAACGGAAATCCAATGGAAGGTTTATATGTTGACCTTTCGGAACAAGGCGGAACCGTTAACGGCGATAATGCAGATAAATATATTTATCACAACCCGGCACCTGATTACCTCCTTGGATTATCAGCCCGTTTTACCTACAAAAACTTCGATTTCTCGGCCAGTTCGCGTGCAAGTATCGGAAACTACGTGTACAACCAGGTTGCAGCAGGCGCATCGTACGACCAGATGTACCAGATCGGTTACTGGAAAAACATGCCAACCTACCTGGATGATACCAAGTTCGTGAAACGCCAGTTTACCAGCGATTACTTTGTTGAAAACGGTTCGTTCTTCAAACTGGATAACCTGAGCGCTGGTTATAAATTCGAAAACATTTATAAAAAACTGAATGCACGTGTAAGTTTCACCGTTCAGAACGTGCTTACCGTTACCAAATACAAAGGCCTCGATCCTGAAGTTAGCGATGGTATTGACAACAATTTCTATCCAAGGCCCCGTACCTTTATGCTTGGCGTAAGTTTCAGCTACTAATCATTAAAAAAACAGAACAGATATGAATAAAATATTAATAATAGCAGGTTTTTTCCTTTCGACACTGATGATTTCATCATGTGTGAAAGATCTGGATGTGACCCCGCTTGATAAAAACAAGATTCTGTCAGGTAATCTTAATGATGACCCTGCATACTTACAGCAAGCACTGGGTAAAGTCTACGCAAGTTTTATTATCGCTGGCCAGGGCGGCGGATACCCCGACGATATCACAGCCTCCGATAACAACTTTTTCACCACCACACGTGCATTATGGAACCTCCAGGAAATTACAACGGATGAGGCCATTTGCGCATGGGGCGATGTTGGTATTGCCGACCTCAATACACAAACCTGGAGCCCTCAAAATCCTTTCCTCACCGCTTTATACCAGCGTTTGAGCCTGAGTGTTACCTATGCCAACGAATTCATCAGGAATACCGACGGTAACAATGACCCAACCATAGTTCGTTACAATGCCGAAGCACGTTTCCTCAGGGCACTGGCATATAGTTACGATATGGACCTTTTTGGAAATCCTCCATTTACTACCGAAAAAGACCAGGTTGGTAACTTCTTCCCGAAACAATTAGATGAGAATATGGTTGAAGGCCGTAAAAAGCTATTCAATTACATTACCACGGAACTGAGAAGCATCGAAAACAAATTGGGCGCACCCAAGTTCTCGTACCCACAAGCCGACCAGGCTGCCTGCTGGATGTTACTTGCCCGCGTTTATCTGAATGCCGAAGTATATACCGGAACAGAAAAATATGACAGTGTAATAATCTATACCAATAAAGTGCTTGGCAGCAACAAATACTCACTGGCTACCAACTACAGGCAGAATTTCAGTGCCGATAACGATGCAACACGTAACCCTGAAATGATTTTCAGCTGGAACCTCGATGGTGTTTACACACAAGGTTATGTTGGAACTACATTTATCATTGAGTCGAGCAGCGATGCACGCTATATCAGGGCCGAAGATTTCCATGGCCTCACCTCCAACACCAACTGGAACGGTAACCGTGCACGGAAGCAGTTTATGTATACCATGTTAGGCGACACCACTGATGTGTATGGCAACAACCCCATACCCTGGACTGTTGACACCATGTTTAAGCAGAGCCCCGATACCCGTATTTTCTGCAAGGTGAAGAAAAACGTTGATATTCCAAGTGCATCTTCAAGCGGCGATTATGGTATAGGTATTTATAAATTTACTGCTAAGAACGCCGATGGTTCCAAAGCTGTTAACTATAACACCGCTTATGCAAGCACCGACTTCCCGATTTTCCGCCTGGCTGATGCATACATGATGAGGGCCGAAGCTAAATTCAGGAAAAATGATAAGGCAGGTGCTGTAGCCGACATTAATGTTGTTAGGCAACGCGCTTACGGTAACACCAATGGTAATATTACTGAAGGTGAGCTCACAGCAGATTTTATTCTGGCAGAGCGCGGTCGCGAATTCTATTATGAAGCACAGAGGCGTACCGATCTTGTTCGCTTTGGTAAATTTACTGATGGCGGGTACAACTGGGCATGGAAAGGCGGCGTTTACAACGGTACCAATACCGCTAAAAAGCTGAACGTATTCCCGATCCCAGGTGATGAAATTTCATCCAACCCGAACATCAAACAAAATCCTGGTTATTAATCCTTTAAACTCTGAAACAATGAAGAATAACTTAATCATATTTTTAACGTTCATTGGGTTGATTAGTCTTTTGTCCGGATGTGAAAAGGATGGGACAAACGTAGTGATCTCCGAAAACCCAATAGCCCCTACCATAGTTAGCTTGCCCAATCTGACCCTTACAAGGACCAACGGAAACCAGGTACTTACTTTTAAAGGTACTTTCGTTGACCCGGGTTTCAAAGCTTCGGCTACCTATTTCCTCGAAGCATGTGCCAAAGGAACCAATTTTGCTGATGTTCTGCCTATTCTTTCGGGTGTGCAGGATACAGCAATGAAAATTACGGTTAGTGATCTGAACAGCATTATGCTGAAAAAATTCCCTGCCGATCAGTCGTCGGAAGTTGATTTCCGCATTCGCTCAGTACTTACTATCGATGCAGGTACAGGTTACACTCCGTTGGTATACACATCAGCTTTAAAATCAGCAACAGTTACCCTGTATGGTTTACCACGACTCAATTTACTCGAATCAGGAATGGATCAGAAAATTGAATCCGCTCTTGGCGATGGCAAGTATTATGGCTTAGTGAAACTGAATGTTGCAAACCCGTTTAAACTGCAGGATCCCGATGCCAACATCACATACGGTGCTGATGGTGCTAAACTGAAAGTTGACGGCACACCTATAGCAGTACCTTCCGATCCCGGCAGTGGCTGGTATAAACTGAAT
>CAYNVK010000178.1:0-6845 GCA_964400395.1 uncultured Lentimicrobiaceae bacterium
TTAACAGGATATGATTTTTCCATGGCCCGTTTGCTTGACAAAGCCGGCATCGATGTGATTCTGGTTGGTGACTCTGCTTCAAATGTAATGGCTGGATACAGCAGTACGCTTCCGATCACACTCGATCATATGATTTATCATGCATCATCGGTGGTTAGGGCAGTTCACCGGGCTTTTGTAGTTGTTGATATGCCATTTGGAACCTACCAGGGCAACTGGAAGGAAGCCCTTTCTTCTGCAATACGTATCATGAAGGAATCAGGCGCCGATGCAGTTAAACTCGAAGGTGGTGTGGAAATTATTGAATCGGTTGAAAGAATTCTCTCTGCAGGAATCCCGGTGATGGGTCACCTTGGACTTACGCCTCAATCCATTCATAAATTCGGAACCTATGTAGTGCGTGCTACGGAGGAGCGCGAAGCACGCAAGCTGGTTGAAGATTCGCGGCTGCTCGAAAAAGCCGGGTGTTTCAGCATTGTGCTTGAAAAAATCCCTGCCAAACTTGGCGAAGAAGTGGCCCGCAACGCAAAAATTCCAATCATTGGCATCGGCGCAGGTTCCGAAGTTGACGGACAAGTGCTCGTACTGCACGATATGCTGGGAATTACCATGGAGTTTTCGCCGCGTTTCCTGCGCAGGTATATGAACCTGAGTGAGGATATTGTATCAGCCGTTCAGAATTATATCACCGATGTAAAAACACTCGATTTTCCGAATGCAAGGGAGCGATACTAAACCCGGGGCTATTTCGTCGGGCTTGCTGGAAGAAAATATCCTTTTCGAGGATAATCACATCATTATTATTAATAAGATGCCTTCGCAGATTGTGCAGGGCGATAAAACCGGCGACCGGCCTCTTTCGGAGCTGGTAAAAGATTACCTTAAAGTTAAGTACAAAAAGCAAGGTGAGGTATACCTCGGTGTTGTCCACAGGCTCGATCGGCCGGTAAGTGGTGCCGTGATTTTTGCCCGTACCAGTAAATCGCTAACACGGTTGAATGCCCTGATTAAAAACAGGGAAGTGAACAAAACTTACTGGGCTGTGGTTAAAAATAAACCACCTAAGGAAAGTGATACCCTGGTAAACTACCTGCGAAGAGACGAAGCTAAAAACAAGTCATTTGTTTCTGCCAAAAGTACGGGTAGCACTCAACTGGCATCCTTGTCGTACACACTCCTGGCAAGCAGTGATAATTACTACTTACTTGAAATTGATCTGCAAACAGGCAGACATCACCAAATCCGAGCCCAGTTAGCCGCAATAGGTTGTCCCATAAAGGGAGACCTTAAATACGGTTTCCCCCGGTCAAATCCTGATGCATCCATACATCTGCATGCCCGTAAAGTCTCTTTTATACATCCTGTAAGCCTTAAGCTGCTGAGTATTATTGCCCCGCTGCCAAAAGATCCCATTTGGGATTATTTCAACCGGCAGTTTCCCAACTTATAATATCGTTTCCGACCGGCATAGCTCTAAGTGTGATTTTGACACCATTTTTGATTGAAAGATTTTCAAAAGTGATCAACAAAAGACTTTATTTTTTCATTATGGGACACTAATAATGGGGCTTGGTTTATTCTTTGTATTTATATTGTTGATATTTAGTGGTTTAAAAAACGAGGCATATCGTTTGTTATATACAGAGAGCGTTAGAAAATGTTATTTTTTGATTAAATTTTCTGAGCAGACTACTTAACACCAATCACCTGTTGCTCTCACACATCCAAAATTAACTAGTATGCCACACAAAATGTTAAATATGAGATTTACCACAAAGTTAACAGTCGTTGCTTTTGCAATGATGTTAATTGTTGTGAATGAATCATTTGGCAGGGGCGGACTCAAATTATACTCGGTTGGTAATAACGGGGCATGGAGCCTGGCATCCACATGGTCACTTTCGGCAAATGGTAAGGCTTCGGAATTTGTCCCACAAAGCAATGATACATTGGTTATCGATCGCGCGGTTATGCAAAATGTGAATTTCTCATTTTCAGCGTATGGAAAATTACTGGTTTTAAATACCGGTGTTTTACGTGGCGATAATGCAAATCTTACATTTAACGGCCATTCAGAGTTGAAGTGTAGCGGTGAATTAAGGGTTAATAACTTAAATATCAGTGAGAATGCCCTTTTTTCAATTGAAAATGAAGGTAACGTTTTGGTAAAAAATATTTGTCAGAATACATCATCCGCCAGCCACCTGGTTGCCGGTAAACTTTCGGTTACGGGTACCTTAACTGTTGGTCCTAATGTTCTTGTAAAAGGAACCGGTGCAATTGAATCAGTTCGCTATGCAGGCGAAGGTTCAGCTTTGGGAGTACGCCCTGCTTCTTCAATACCTGACGGATCATATATTACTGAATATAACTGGACCGGTGCAGTCAGCAATAATTGGAATGATGCTCAGAATTGGGCTGGCGCTGTTGTTCCTGGTGCTTCCTCCAATGTTTCAATATTAGTTTCCCAATTCAATCCGGAAGTTACTAAAAATGCATTATCCAATAATCTGGTTGTTAATTCAGGTTCATCTTTAACCATTCATCCTGAAGCCGTAATAAATATAAACGGTAGCCTTTCTGTTAAAGGATCGGGAAGATTCTTACTGAAAAACACCGCTGATAAAAAATCGGCTTTATTTCTCAATGGTGATGCTACCGGAACTATACAGTCGGAATACCAGGTGTTAAAGGGTAAGAAAAATCTTGTATCCTCCCCGGTCGAAATGGCTTATTCAAAGACTTTTCTTAACATGTACCTGCGTACCTACGATGAAACAACAGGTCAATGGGGCAGTTATATAGTACCTACCAATGACCCGCTGCAGGTTATGCAGGGATACGAAGTATATTCATTATCGAGCGAAGTACGTACTTTCGAAGGAACACCTGATCAGGAACCTAAGTCGTACGAAATATCTAACTCGGGCAATGGACTTAATCTTACCGGTAATCCTTATCCTTGTTATATTGATTGGGAAAATAATGCCAACCATGCATGGCAGCGCAACGCTATCGCTTCGGCTATTTATTATCCGGACCCTTCAGGTTCAGGCAATTTTTCGGTGTACCTGCCAGGTGGCGACGATGCAGTTTCCTTAAACAACGGTAGCCGTTATATAGCTCCTATGCAGGGTTTCTTTGTAAAAGCAGGTGCAGAAGGATCACTGGTAGTAAATAAAAATTCAAGGGTTAGTAACCTGAGTGAACCTAAACATGTAGTTAAAAATAATTCGATAAAATTCAGGCTTAAAGACGCTCTTGGTGCATCCGATGAAGTGTTGTTCCGTGTTCTCGACAATGCAACTTTTGGATTTGATGATAACCTGGATGCTGTGAAAATTAAGAATGATACCGAAGCTCCTTCGCTTTCTCTATCATCAGAAGGTGATGAAAAATATGCAATAAATACAGTTCCTGACGTTAATTCATCGCTCAATGTTCCTGTAAATATCGATTGTAAAAAAGCAGGTGAATTCAGCATCTCAGCCACCGGAAGCACAGGTTTCGAATACCGCTACCCTGTTATTCTCGAAGACAAAGCGCTTGCCAAATTTATTGATCTTCGGGCCGATTCAGTTTACACTTTCTACCAGTCACCCGAAATGGATCCAAAACGTTTCGAACTTCATTTTTACTCACCTGCCGGCATCGAAGAGCAACCCAATGCTGGAACTGAAATTGAAGAAATTTCGGGAGTAACAATTGTACCCGGTGAAGTAACTGTAATTGGAAATGAAAACAAGATTTATACTGCAGCGTTATATACTGTTGATGGTAAATTGATCAGCTCAACCAAAGGAAGCTTGTCAGATGGCATCAACCTTTCGACAGGAAACTACGCTGCAGGGATATGTATTCTGAAACTTACAGACGGAATACACACGATAACGAAAAAAATAATCTCAAAATAAACTCGTCGGCTACACTGGTTTTAAAAAGGAAAAATTAAATGGGGAATTATCAAAACAATCAAGACCTGATGAGAAAACTTAATATTTTGTTAGCCGAAGATGATGAGATGATCGAAAAAATCACAACTTTCTACCTCAGGCGGAATGGGCACGAAGTGGATGTTGCGAAGAACGGGAATGAAGCCGTTACTCGGTTCAGGGCAAAAGAATATGATCTCATCCTCATGGATATACAGATGCCAGAAATGGATGGTCTGCAAGCTGTTAAAGAAATTCGCAAGATAGAGTTGGATTACCTTAAAAAAGGTCATACTACTATTATTGCCATCACTACCAATCCTGATAAGGCCGAATGCCTGAAAGCCGGGGTTGATGGATATGCACAAAAGCCATTTAGTTTCGATGAGTTGAGTACGCTCTTCCGTGATTATAATTTAGTTTAGTTTTCATCTCAGGTTTTTCATCTTAATGTATTTAAGCGGGGGTTATAACTAGCCTCCGCTTATTTTTTTTGATAAGCCTGCTTTTTCGCTGTAGGTTGTAGTTAAAATCACCATGTGCTTCCCATTATCATTGCGAAATAAATTTTATTCGTGTAGGTTTGTAGTTTAATAGCCACTTATGAGACTTCGGAGTCATCTTAGCAGGTATTTTTTAGTTGTCCTGATATTCATATTTCCTGCCGTGGCATTTGCTCAATACTATAATCTCGGGCAGGATCCGGCTTCGCTGAAATGGCGACAAATTGTTATGCCTCATGTAAGGCTTATTTATCCCGCAAACTTCGAACGCAAAGCCCTGCAAATGGTACCCGCTGCCAGCCGGTTATATACTTCAGTTCCCAAATCACTTTCATACAGTCCTGCACGAGTGCCGTTAATCATCCATAATTATAATGTTACACCCAATGCGATGACCATATGGGCGCCCAAACGTATTGAACTTTTTACCTCTCCGCCCCAGGATATGTATGCCGAAGACTGGATGACCCAGTTAATGACACATGAATACAGGCATGTTGTGCAAATGGACAGGAACAACCAGGGATTTACAAGGATTTTGTCCTGGTTCCTGGGTGAGCAGGCTGCCATTGCCGTAAATGGATTGTTTGTGCCTTCATGGTTTATGGAAGGTGATGCCGTTTGTACCGAAACTGCCCTCGGGCCATCTGGCAGGGGCCGGATACCCAATTTCGAGATGATACTCCGTACACAGGTTATGGAGCAAGGGGCTTATACTTACGATAAAGCGGCGATGGGGTCGTACAAAACTTTTGTTCCAAACCAGTACGAACTCGGATATACCTTAGTTGCTAACATACGCCGGAAATATGGCTACCAGGCGTGGGTTTCAGCTCTGGATGAAGTGGCACGGAAGCCATTTGTTATAACGCCTTTTAACCGGGGACTCAAAAAAGCAACCGGTTTTGGTAAAGAAGAATTGTACCGGGCCACCATGCGCGAAATGGACAGCATGTGGAGGTGGCAGGAAAAACAAGATTCATTCACTTCATTTAAAAAGATGTCACCCGAAAATGAATCGAAGTACGAAAACTATAATTTCCCGTATTATGTAAGTGATAGCATTGTACTTTCATCGTTTTCGAGCATCGATGATATTACCCGTTTCGTAATCACAGGCCCTGGCGGATTAAAGAAAACAATTGCTACACCGGGTTACCTGTCGGCCGAAAATATTGCGGCAGTAAGAGTATCCACACAAATACCGGTCGCAAAAGGAAAAGATAGAAATGCCAGTGTGCCCGGGTTTTTACTGGCATGGACAGAAACCATTAATGATGTACGTTGGGAGCAGCGCAATTATTCGGTAATCAGGATTTTTGACAGCAATACAGGCAGGATAAAAAAGTTGACTTTTAAAAGCCGCTTATTTGCACCGGCTTTTTCACCCGACGGACGAATGCTGGCAGCAGTAAGTACCACGCCAGAAGGCAAAAGCTCCCTGGTAATCATTAACGTTGAATCCGGTGAGGAAAATGAAATATTGGTTTCGTCTGATACCGGGTTTTATATGAGTCCCTCCTGGTCGAACGATGGTAAAAATATTGTTTTCACGTATTTTGATGGCAAAGGGAAAAGCCTTGTTGTTTATAACCGGGCTAATCAGCAGTTAAGCATAATACTACCATCCACAACTACCGAAATATCCAATCCCGTTTTTGCAGGCGATTATGTTTTGTTTAACGGTTCTTATTCGGGTATCGAAAATATTTATGCATTGAAACCAGGTGGAAGTGAAGTGTATAAAGTTACTTCTGCCAGGTTTGGCGCCCGCGATGCAAACCTGAGCCCCGATGGGAAGCGACTTGTTTATTCTGATTATTCCTCCTCCGGTTACAACCTGGCTGAAAATATTTTTGATCCGGATGCCTGGCAGAAATTGTATGAAGCAAGGGATTTTTCTCCGTCACTATACAAATATCTTGTAAATGAAGAATATAGCCTTCGCGATACAATTTCGTTGCGTGATACTGCATTTCAGCCTGAAACGTACCGGAAAGCTGCTCATATATTTAATTTTCATAGTTGGGCCCCGGTTTATATTAATTACATGGAAGCCGAAAATGGAGTTGGCGTATCTTTTATGTCGCAAAATGAGCTCAGTACAGCTACAGCCGTTGTAGGTTATAAATATGATTTGGCCGAAAAGGCCGGCAAAGTAACAGCTGATTTCAACTGGCAGGCCTGGTTCCCTTTAATCGACCTGGGCACATCCTACGGGAAACGGACTTCCTATACCGGGGGCGAAAATCCTGTTCCGTACAGTTTTAATGAAACTGTCATTAATGGAGGCATAACCCTGCCACTGATTTTTACAGGCGGGAAATATTATAAAGGATTGCAATTAAAATGGCACACAAGCTTCACGGATATTACAAACAATACATCCCCCGAAAACGACAAACTTGAC
>CAYNVK010000179.1:0-6827 GCA_964400395.1 uncultured Lentimicrobiaceae bacterium
AGGGATAACAAACAAGGTTAGGATGAGCGAAAACAGGATTCCGCCTACAACTACTATCCCTAAAGGAATACGGCTTGTTGCAGCCGCGCCGAGGCTCATGGCGATAGGCAAAGCGCCCAGCGAAGTGGCAAGACTGGTCATCAGGATGGGGCGGAGGCGCAGTGTGGCTGCTTTAATTACAGCATCGCGTTTCGACAGCCCTGCATCACGCTGTTTGTTAGCAAATTCAACAATCAGGATCCCGTTTTTGGTAACCAGCCCTATCAGCATGATCATCCCGATTTCGGAAAATATATTCAGGGTTTGATTGAATACCCACAGGCTCAGTGCTGCACCCGCAATTGCCAGTGGCACGGTGATTATAATAATAACCGGATCGCGGAAACTTTCGAATTGTGCCGCAAGTACCAGGAAAATAAGCACCAGCGCCAGCATAAACGCAAATGCCGTATTTGATGAACTTTCGGCATAGTCGCGCGACGGGCCGCTCAATGAGGTCTGGTAACTCTCGTCGAGCAGTTTGTCAGCTATGGCCTGCATGGCTTCAACACCATCGCCTATGGTTTTTCCATCGGCCAGCGATGCCGAAATGGTTGCTGCTTTGTAACGGTTGTAATGGTATAGCGAAGGTGGCATTGCATTAGGTTCGATGTTTGTAACCGATGCAAGCGAAATATTTTCGCCTTTATTGTTACGGACGTACAGGTTAGCAATATCTGCCGGCGCCTGCCTGTTTTTCAGACCAACCTGGCTGATTACCTGGTACTGCTTGCCGTTCATGATGAAATAGGCCATACGCTGCCCGCTGAAAGCACTTTGCAGCACGCTGGCAATATCAGTAACGGTGAGCCCGAATTCACGCGCTTTAATCCTGTCGATAGTAATATCCACTTCAGGTTTGTTGAACTTGAGGTTCACATCTACATTCTGAAAGGTCTTGTCGTCCTTGGCCATTTCGAGAAATTTTGGCACCACGGTCCGCAGTTTTTCAAAATCAAGGTTTTGTATTACAAATTGCACCGGTAACGAACCCCTTGATCCCAATCCCACCGAAATAGTTTGCTCCTCGATAGGGAATATTTTAACATCGTTAAAGCGTCCGAGTTTCTTCGAAAGGTCTTTCGCAATATCGCTTTGCGACCGCTGCCGATCTGCTACAGGTATCAGCCCGATACGGCTGCTCCCGCTGTTTACGCCAGAACCCCCGAAACCCGGGATTGAAACAAATGAAAAATCAACTTCGGGTATCGAATCGGCGAGATAGCTGGCCAGTTTATCGCCGGTTTGCATCATGTAAGGGTAACTTGCGCCTTCAGGACCTGTGATTTGTAACCTTACACTGCCTTTATCCTCGAGCGGCGCAATTTCTTTCTGAAGGTTGATTCCAATTACAAATATCAGGGCAAAACATGCCAGAACTATTAACCATGAAGTCCAGCGATATTTGATGTAGCGTGTAATCAGGTTTTTATACCCGTTTTCCATACCGGCAAAAAATGGCTCAGTACGGTTGTAGAAACTGCCGTGTTGCGCTCCCCTACGATTCAGGATAATGTTCAGTACCGGCGTTATGGTTAATGATACAAAAGCTGAAACCAATACTGCCGTCGCCAGTACAACGCCGAATTCGCGGAAAAGGCTGCCTACAAATCCCTGCAGGAATAATACCGGCAGAAACACAATGGCCAGCGTAATGGAAGTTGATATTACCACAAAGAATATTTCCTTACTGCCATCGATGGCTGCTTTACGCACCGGAATACCATTTTCTATTTTCCTGAAAATGTTCTCCGTTACAACTATACCGTCGTCCACAACAAGTCCTGTTGCCAGGATAATTGCCAGCAATGTTAAAATGTTGACCGAAAACCCGAAGGCGTACATGATAAAGAATGTGAAAATCAGCGAAATCGGGATGTCGATCAGTGGCCGAAGTGCAATAAGCCAGTTCCTGAAAAAGAAGAAAATCACCATGATTACCAGCACAATGGCAATCAGCAGGGTTTCGCCAACTTCTTTCAGCGAGCGGCGCACATTTATCGTATTGTCGATAAGGGTTGTAAAAGAAATATCACCTTTCTGCGATTTCTTTATTTCTTCAAGTCGTTTGTTAAACTCATTCGAAATGTTGATGTAGTTGGCACCTGGCTGCGGTGTAAGCGCAATACCTACGGCACTCACCCCATTCAGTTTCCAGCTGCGCTCGTAGTTGTCGGGGCCAAGTTCAACCGTAGCCACATCGCCCAGCCTGATGATGCCGTTGGCATCGCCGCGGATGATCAGGTCGCGGAAATCTTTTTCCGTGGTGAGTTTGCCCATTGCCCTGATGGTGAGTTCGGTTTTATTGCCATAAATTTTCCCCGATGGAATTTCAACATTCTCTTTGTTCAAAACCGACGATATGTCGTTAAAAGCCAGCCCGTAAGCATTCAGTTTATCTGGGTCAACCCATATACGCATGGCGGGCCTTTTTTGCCCGATAATATTTACTGCACTAACCTCAGGGATGGTTTGGAACTTGTTTTGAAGTACATTCTCGGCATAGTCGCTCAGTTCGAGCAAACCCTTGCTGGGGCTTTGTACAGCCATCAGTATGATAAAGTCGCTGTTGGCATCCGATTTTGTAACAACCGGTGGTGCATCAATATCCTGCGGCAGGTTACGTACAGCCTGGCTCACTTTATCACGCACATCGTTGGCGGCAGCTTCGAGGTTGGCATCCACGTTGAACTCAACATTTATATTGCTTCTGCCCACGGCACTGCTCGAAGTAATGGTTCGGATACCTGGTATACCGTTAATTGATTTCTCAAGCGGCTCAGTAATCTGGCTCTCAATAATATCGGCATTGGCCCCGGTGTACGAGGTGCTCACAGTAATCATTGGCGGATCAATGGCAGGAAATTCCCTTACGCCCAGGTAAGTATAGCCGATAATGCCGAACAGGATCAGAAACAGGTTCATTACTGTCGCAAGTATCGGTCGTTTGATGGATAGCTCGGATATATTCATAAAAAGTATGCGTAGTTGAAGGTGGTAAGTTGAAATTAATTCAGATCGGGTAAGATTTTTGTTTTAATGAATTATTTTTCCCTGACCTTTTTGATTTTAACATTTCCGTTGGGCCGGACATATAACACACCGCTTACCACAATTGTATCTCCCAACTGAACACCGCTGGTTATTTCAACCGTATTGCTGGTACGGATACCGGTTTCAACATCCTGAAATACTGCTTTCCCGTTTTTTACCAACACAAGCTGGCTCGAGAGTGCTTCAGGAATGATGGCATTGGTAGGTACAACAATGCCTTTTATATTCTGACTTAAAACCACTTTTACAAATGCGCCTGGAGTAACGTTGCCTTTTGTGAGCCTGGCACGTACTTTAATGTTGCGGGTAGCTGTATTAATCTGAGGTTCAACAGCACTCACGGTCGCCAGCAATTCGTCGGAAGAGGTATTGGTACGGATATGTAGTGTCTGACCTTGTTTTACAAGCTTTTCGTACGATTCGGGAACAGAAAAATCGATCTTCACTTTATCTGTTTCCTGTATGGTACCGATTACTGTGGATGTTGATACATACGCACCTTCGCTCACTAAGCGTAAGCCGAGTTTGCCGGCAAACGGCGCTTTAATCACGGTTTTATCAATCTGCGCGCGCAGTACATTGATGTTTGCATTATAAAGGTTCACCTGGCTCAGCGCGGCATCATAGGCAGCCTGGTCCACACCGTTAACGGCAAGTAGTTTCCTGAGCCGTTCTTCTGTTTTTGTGGCCAGTTCGAGCTGCACTTTTTGCTGCTGAAGCTGGGCCTGCAAATCGGCGTCGTTTACACGGGCCAGGATGGTTCCTGCCGAAACCCTTGCCCCATCGGGGATATTCAGGTAGGTAAGGCGACCGCCTGCTTCGGGATGAAGTTCAACCATTTCTTCGCTTAGCACGGTACCGTTTACTTCAATATCCGATGAAAAAGCGGAATTTGCAGCAACTATAACATCAACAGCTACCGGTGGCTTCTCTTTTGATTGTGTGTTATCTTTTGCTTTGCTCTTGCACGATATCATGGCTGCCATCACTAAAGGCAACCCGATCCAAAGTTTAATATTCATATTTTCTGAGTGTTTCCGGTTATACTGATTTTGATGTTTGCCAGCATTGCAAACAGTTCTGATTGCTGGTTTTCGGTTAATCCTGAAAAAACGAGTTGGTTCAGTTCGCTGATACATTTTCTGATTTCCGGCAAAGCAGCCCTGGCTTTTTCGGTGAGTACCAGGTTGTGTTTACGCCGGTCGACGGTGGTGCGCACCCGCTTCACATAACCTTTTTCCGAAAGATAATCAACCACCCTTACAATACTTACCTTATCTGTATCCAGTAATAAGGCGAGTTGTTGCTGGTTAATTTCTTCTTCACTTTCAATCAAAATTAATGCAAAAAAATTGCGATCAATATCCAGGTGTTGAAGTTTACCTCGAAGCAAATGTAAATAACTTTTTCCCAGGAATGAGAACATGCGACCTAAGGGCGGATCAATCCGTGATTGTAGGGGAGGAGACATGTTTGAGATTTTTTGCAAAAGTAGTTTAATTTGTAAATAGTTTACATTATTAACTATAAATTAACACACATTTTCTGAATTTAAAAGTGCCTGACTGAGGTTATATGACTACAGGGATTTGCCTGCGTTTAATCCGGATGCAAAAAAAATCGTAAATCAATCTCGCTGTAGCAAACTTTTTGAAAATCCCGGGCTATAAACTTTGTATGCTTTTGTTTGTTAATGTCTCTTAAATAATTCATCCAGCCCATTTTCTTGTATTTCTCGAGGCCTGTTTTTCTGTTGATGATACCTCTAAAATTTCTGAAATAATATAATTTGTTTTCAAGATGGGAAAAAAAAGAAGAAATGATGATATAAATTGGGCTAACGTTTGGAATTTGAAAAACATGGGGCAGATTGTGTTGGGAACTGCCATGGCGGTGTTTGCCATGAAAGGATTCATGATTCCAAACCAGTTTATGGACGGCGGTGTGACGGGAATTTCAATCCTGCTGCACGAAATCACCCACGTCAATATCAGCATTTTTATACTGGCTTTTAACTTGCCGTTTATCTATCTTGGATATAAAAAAATAGGCAAAACTTTTGCCGTACAAACCTCCATATCTGTATTATTGCTTGCTTTGGGGCTTATTTTCATTGATATTAAACCCGTAACCACCGACAGGCTTCTGATAGCAATTTTTGGGGGAATACTCATAGGGACCGGTGTAGCCCTGGTTATCCGCAGCGGTGGAGTAATTGACGGCGCCGAGGTAATTGCAGTTTTTACCAAACGCAGGACTGGTTTCTCGAACAGTGAAATCATCATGCTTTTCAATACTTTCATTTTTGCGGGAGCGGCTTTTCATTTTGGACTTGAAACAGCCATGTATTCCCTGATCACTTATTTTGCGGCCACACGTGCTACCGATTATGTGGTTGATGGAATTGAGCAATATACCGCAATAAACATCATATCAGCAAAATACGATAATATAAAAGACCTTCTGGTAAATGAGCTCGGAAAGGGAATCACCGTTTATAAGGGCGAAAGGGGATACCTCCCGGGGAGTTTCCAGGTTAAAGCCGATTGCGAAATTATTGTAGCCATTGTCAACCGTTTGGAAATTAATCAAATACAGGAAGCTGTGATTGCAATTGATCCCAAGGCATTTATTTATGTGCAAAGTATTAATGATGCCTCAGGCGGTATTTTGAAAGTGAAAGGGCACAGGCAATAAGGATATTTTGATGTATTGAGCTAATCTTCATTCCGAAGCATAGCATTTTACTGAGATTGTAATTGGTAATTAATTGGATGTTAGTCATTAAAATTTACTGGAATGAAAAATTTCGTAATCAATTTATTAAAGGACAACCTGCCGCCTACCTATTATTATCATAATTATAAACATACACTCTATGTTATCGACCAGGCTTTGGAAATCGGGCTTAGCGAAGGCTGTACCCCCGATGAACTGGAATTAATTCATACCGCTGCACTCTGGCACGACACAGGGTACATCCGAACCTACAAAAATCACGAGGAGGAAAGCTGCCTGCTTGCCCGTGGGTACCTGCCCGGGTTTGGTTACTCACCCGAATACGTTGAGAAAATTTGTAGTATGATTATGGCCACCCGGATACCGCAGTTGCCCAAAAACAAATTGGAAGAAATACTGGCCGACGCCGACCTTGAATACCTGGGATCGGATAACTTTATAACGAAGGCAGATGAACTGTTTCGCGAAATGCAATCAGTAAACGCCCAGCTCACCCTCGATAAATGGAATGAATTACAGATTTCATTCCTGGGGAACCACCACTATTTTACAGACTTCTGCAAGCAACATAAAGAGCCGATTAAACAGCATCATTTGCAGCAATTATTGCTCGTAACCGGCAAGTCGTGAAATGTAAATGTTAAATTAATAGTCAGCAAAACCAAAACGGAATTCAGGTTTGAGTACCGTATCTGAAAACCCAATAAATCATAATTTAACTCAAAACCGATCATAAAGACACGAAAAAATTAACTGCCCATAACTATACCGCTTTTGAATTCATGGATACCCAGCAACTAAAAGTAATTCGCTTCAACTGAAAGGCGCATTGCTTCAAGCCGAAGTCCGAAAAAATGAGGGGAAGCCGAAAACCATACAGAGTAGGCAATTCAAAGGTGCGGAGTCAGCACTTAAATCACTGACACAGTTAAAATGGCTAAATTATTTACGGGATTATTGGTAACAATTATTCTCATTGGTTCAGCATGTCAGCA
>CAYNVK010000180.1:0-6815 GCA_964400395.1 uncultured Lentimicrobiaceae bacterium
TAGTGAATTATTTCAGTAATCAAACAGTTATTGAAATACTGGCTTCTTTTTCAGGATGTTCCTGGTTTGCAGGTGTAACAAAATACATGTCGATATCGCCTTTGTTTTTTGCTTTCACTTTCCCGCGGTAAACAAAACTGAAATGATCCTTTACGTGCTCATAGGTATCGCCTGAAATGTTCACCATTCCGGGTTCACCGCTCGACTCCATGCGGCTGGCCACGTTAACGGCATCGCCCCATATATCATAGGCAAATTTGTTTTTACCGATGACCCCGGCTATCACTTTCCCGGTATGTATCCCAACCCTGAGTTCCCAGTAATCGAGGCCCATCGCCATACGTTCCTGCTTTAGCCTGTTCATATACTCCTGTATTTCGAGCCCGGCTTTTACCACGTCAACCGGGTTGGTTGTATTAGCTACCGGTATTCCACCGGCACACATGTACGAGTCGCCTATTGTTTTAATTTTTTCGAGATTGTGCTTGTCAATTATGTTGTCAAATTCCAGGAAACAATGATCGAGTTCAGAAATCAGTTGTTCAGGGGACATTTTTTCTGCAATATTGGTAAATCCTTTAAAATCAGTAAATAGCACTGAAACCATTTCGTAATGCCTTGGTGTGGCTGAGCCTTTTTGTTTCAACTCCTCGGCGGTTTCGTAGGGTAATATATTGAGCAACAGTTTTTCGGACCGTTGTTTTTCGTCTTCTATAATTTTATTGGTTCTTTTAACATAGCGGTACCGGTTCAACAATCCAAGCGCCATAATAAGTATCAGTATCCCGGTTACACTCATCGCATTACGGATGGTTTTCTGCCTTTTCAGATCCAGTTCCTGTAGTGCTTTATCTTTGGTAAGCAATTCAACTTCTCCTTTCTTTTTGTCGAGGTCGAAACTCAGGGTCATGGACTGAAGTTTTTTATCCATTTCGGCATTGTAGAGTGTATCTTTTATGCTGCTGAAAAGCGTTTGAAATTTGTACGCATTTTTATAGTCCGAAACTTTAGGGTACAATGTTGCAAGCCCCTCGTACGATGCCTTTAACTCGAAACTGGCACCAATTTCTTTCGCAATATCTTTGGCATTATGATACGTAGTGATGGCCGATTTATAATTACCTTGCTTCTGGTATGTATCCGCAAGCCCGATCAGCGATTGGGAGAGTTCGAGCTTGGCATTCAGCCTCAAAGCAAGATCATGGGCTTCTTGCAGGTACTTTATAGCAAGCGGGTAATTTTTACGATGCGAATAAACTTTCCCGATGTTAATCAAGGCGTAGGGCACGTTGCCGTTTTTCGATTTTTTGTAGGCATCATAAGCCTTCTCGAAATATTTGAGTGCGGCGTTATCGTCATGCCTGGCCAGGTATATTTCGCCAATATTAACAGAAGTGGTGCCGATGGCTTCCTGATCGCCAAGTTCTTCGCTCAGCGGTAAAGCTTTCAGATAGTATTCGAGGGCACGGTTGTGTGTGGCGGTACGTTGAAAATAAACCGCGCCAATATTTACCAATGCAGTCGCAATCCGCAGTTTGTCACCGATTTCTTCCGACACCTTCAGCGATTCGAGGTAATACTCAATGGCTTTTTCAGCGTTGCCTTCGTTAAAGTTAACGGCTCCCAGGTTATTCAGGATATTGGCAATACCGAGTTTATCGCCCATCGCCCTGAAAGTGTTGAGCGATTGTTGCCAGTAGAGAACCGTTTCTATATAGTTACCCTGGAAATAATAACTCATCCCGATGCTTTTCAGGGCATAGGCAGTTCCCTTTTTAAAATCCAGTTCTTCGGAAAGCATTTTTGCCTGGTTGGCAAACAACAAGGCTTTTTTCGAATCACTTTTTACCAGGCTTTTCGAAAGGGCGAGTAAAATATTAACTTTCGAAGTATCTGATTTTGCAACGCTGAGCAGCGAATTCAGACTGTCAGTTTGCCTCGACTGTGCCCGGGTTGACAAAAAACTGACCAGCAAAAGAATAATGATGTAAAATCGCTTTATTTCCATTTGTCGTATAGTTGATTGAATAACTGCTGCTTCGGCATAATTTTCAACTTGCTGTTTCCTGCAAAAGGAGAGGTGCCAAAAGCAGCCTCTCCTCTGTACGCGGTATCTGATTCAATGTGTGACGAATACTATTTCCTGATTACCTGGAAAAGCTTGTATTCACCATCTGCACGAATCCGGATAATATACATACCTGCATGAAGTTCTGAAAAATCAATTTCGAGTATTTGGCCGCCCGGATTCTGTATTCCGACCTGGATAGCCTTACCGAGATGATCGAATACACTGATATCCTGCTGGCTTACCATTTGGTTACCCAGGTTAATATATACCTTCGATGTAGTTGGATTTGGGTAAGCGGACCACGAATCAGTAGGCTGTGCATCTTCAGATTCCTCTGCCAGAGTTTCAGCGGATTTGTAACATTTATTTGATGCAGAACTTGCATATGTGGTTGAAGTTGTTTTGGTTGTACCGCAATAGGAAGCTACTTTCCAGGTTATTTTGGTGCCATCGAATCGAATTTCAAACGTATTGCATCCGGGTAAAAACAGAACCGGTTGTTTGCTGGTTTCAAATTTCCCAAGCCCGCTAATTATATTGTCGGTTCCAACAGGGATGTATATGGCTGTAAGATTCGGATTATTATAACTAAACCTGGCAATATAGGTATATCCGTTTGCATCCCTGGTGATGGGCTGTACACAATTCAGGCTGGCTACAATGTTCCTGGCCCCGAATCCGTAGGGGTTTACGTACAAAGTGCCGGCAACCGGGGTGAAAATATAGTTCTTCGCCGTGGCAACCGGGTTAACCTGGTAAATTCCTGCCGCACCACTATAAACCGGGTTGGTGGTAAATGAAAGATTGGTTACAACCTGGGCTGTTTCGCCGTTTACAAAACCGCCAAAAGTAGCTGTGAATGCCGGAAGCGGATCTTTTTGTTTGATCACCTGGTTGTTGGCAGTTACAGTAGCAGTGGCTTGATTTATGGTTAATAATGTGCTGCTGCTACCGGTGTAATTAGGGTTAGTAACAATAGCCTGCGCAGTGTAGGCGCCGGCATTTACAGGCAACGCATTGTTGCCGTTGTAAGTGATTGTAACTGATAGCCCTGAAGGAACTGTTGATACTGAAGCTTGCTTTGGCTTACCATCGTAAACGCTGGACAGGCTGGCTGCATTGAAGTTTACCGAAGCCGGTGCAGGCGAGATGTTGAGTAACCCAAGGTTATATCTGATGTTAAAGTTGTTCGAAAGTAATCCCCCGGGAACGATCAGGTGCTGACCTGCCGTATTCCCTGTAATCAGGTTTACTGAACGAAGCGTTACTGTACCTGCCGAATCGCCTGATAATATCGCAATATCGCCTTTACCGAGTATTACGATAGTTTCGGTGTTGCTGTTTGCATTAATGGTGGTTGTGTTCACCAGGGCTGTCGAATTTACCAGGGCCGTGGAATTAACCAATGCCGTTGAATTGGAAAGATTCCCGTTTTGATCGTACGAATTCACAACCGCGGTACCATTCACCAGGGCGGTTGCATTTACCAGCGCTGTTGAGTTTACCAGGGCAGTTGAGTTTACCAGGGCAGTAGCATCGAGCAATGCCTGCGGATCAATTAAAGTTCCGTTCACCAATGCAGTTGAATTTACCAGGGCCGTTGAATTCGAAATCAGGAAACTTTTATTTACAAGCGCTGTAGCATCCAGCAAGGGCTTGCCTTCTGCATTTACCAACGCAGTTGAATTCACCAGGGCTGTTGAATTAACCAACGCGGTGGAATGTGTTTGTTTTAATTCATTACTGATAATTAAACTGTCGGCAGGATTAATGATGATTTTATTTGCCGGATCAGTATTGAAATTGTAATAAAAGTCAATACCTGTAACCTCTGTTCCATAGGTGATCGTTTTATCTTTAGGCTGAATCAACAAGTCCAGTTTTTCTATCGAAAGCAGGCCGTTTACAATTACAAAATCATACGCATTCAGGATAGCAAGGTCGAGTGAATCTGTTGCTGCCACATTGCCGGCAGGATTCAAAGGATCATTTGCCGAAGCCTTTATTTCCCATAGTCCAACATTACTCAACGCATTCGCTATGGTTTCGAGTGGTATTGATTTTATCCTGTTTATAACGGTTGTGCTGATATTACTTGAGTCGAGGGGAGTGCCCGAACTAATACTTTCTACACTGTACCTGGCAGTAAAAGCCGGGAGTACTTCGCCGTATTTTTTTGTTTTATTATCGATCTGTATCAGGATTTTACTTTTGGTTGTAAAATACAGTGGGTTCGACAACCCTCCGTCTGATCCATTGGTTTGCGGTAAGGGAGGATTGTAAGCCTGTATTTTCGGGAATAACGCTGTAAATTGAGGAATGGTAGCAGTTAGTACCGAATCACCCTGGAGTGTGGTGCCTGTTGGCAGAGGTGCCCCGTTGAAGTATATTTCTGACTCCGGCGTAAGGTAGCTTCCGGTAACACTCACCTGTATAGGCACCGTTCCTGGTTTTACCGTTGTGTCATAAACCAACGTATTTACCTGGGGCGATGGATTGGCTAGTGTAAGCAGCGCTTTGTCGGCCTGAATGAAGCCATAACCGGAGGCAAAATCGAATCCCGGTGTGTTCATATCTAACGCTGTCTGCTGAAGTATTGTTTTCAGCGTGTCGGGAGCAATCAGTGATCCATAGTATTTTGAGCGTGCCTCCATAATGAGGGCTGCTACGCCGGCGGCATGAGGAGCAGCTGCCGAAGTACCAAAGAAATTAGGGAAAAGATCACCATCAATATTTTTACCACCCAGGTCTACAGTAGTATTGCCTCCGTTGGGGGCCGTAATTTCAGGTTTGTTCCTTATTACACCGTTTATTGGTGTGCCGCCCAGCGACGAAAACGATGCGATGGTTGGCGGGTTTACACCAAAAGCTGGGGTATTGCTGTAAAGTGCGGCTCCTACAGCTATGGCTCCTTCGGCGTTCGACTGACCTACCAGGGTGCTGTTACCTGTATTGTACTCATTAATAGACAGATCGCCACGGAACACTACATATTTCAGAAAAACGTTAGCTCCGCCGGCGGCTTTCACAATCATAATATTGGTTTGCGCTCCCCCTGTGGCTACCTTAAATGGCAGCACTTCAACAGCCTGCCCCCCGATATTGTTACGGTTAAATCCGAAAAGTGTACTTCCGTTATCGTTGGTCAGGTAAATGTCGAGATCAGTATTTGTGCTTCCGGCTCCCGAACCATCGTCCCACTGCAGCACAACCGTGTAATCGCCTGCAACCAGCGACACTTTCTGGTAAATGTCGTTTCCGCTGTTACCGGCAAAATTATGAGCAAACCCCGAGATGCCCGGAGGAGTTATACCCTGTACAAATTGTCCCTGGTACGATTTGTTGCCATAATTTCCGGCAGCTGAAAAATAAGCTACTCCCTGGCTTTTAACGCTGTTAACTGCCTGCGAAATTATGCCGTCAGCAAGGAATGGCTGAGTGATGTAGGTAATATCATCAACAATGATATTGCAGCCTGCATTTTTCAGGTCAATAATTCCTTTGGCAAAATCGGGGGCATTAATAAACCCGGTTCTGAAAGCCAGTTGAGCCTTTGGTGCAATATCATGAACTATCTGCAACATGGCCCTGCCTTCATCGGTTCTTTCTCCAAACGGATAATCCTGCAGCACCTCAACGGCGTACGGGTTAACCGGATTTCCCGGCCCCGGAAGATCTCCTTTCAGTACATCGTCCTGTGCCGGGTTGCCAGTTTTTGTGTTGTAACTGTCGGAAATGACGCCTATTTTTATGCCTTCGCCGGTTAAATTGAATCCGCTGCGGGCAAAATCTGAGCGCATGGCTACATCACCCAGTGTAGTTACAATTCCGCTGGTAGGTATGGGTGGGTAAACTGGTCGCACAAAGGTTATATATGTGCTTAAACTATTTAATGACAGAAGGTTGGCGATAGGTATTTTGCCTGTTATAATAACCATCCCGGCATCTTCAACTACATCAAAAAGACCGTATGAATTTTTAAGCAAGTTAAGTGTTGTAGTATACATTCCAGCTGGAACATATACTTCAATTAAAACATTGTTGCCAAAAACCTGGAAAATATCGTCAGTTTTTGCAGTTCCCGTGGCCAGGTATAAATTGTAAAGCGAGGTGAGTTCAGGCCCTATTATCGTTGCCAGTTTGCCACCTGCAGGAGGAGTGTAATAAGGAAAAATATTGAGGTTACCGCAATCTAAAACACGTTGAAAATCTGCTTTCGTAAAACTCACTATCATTAAATCATCGCCGGCTTTAAGCAGCGTTCTCTGATTCTGCAAACCACCGCTGAGCGTATAGGTAATGGTGAATTCGCCGGGCCCGTAGTTGCCGAACCCCGAGGTACTTGTAATCCTGAACCCTTTAAACGGATCGCCCCCGAGCGAGGGCCCCAGGTCTATATTCTTATAATTCAGTTTTCCGGAAATTAATTTTAAACTTACGTTGCTGTAGGTTCCCGGAAGGGCCTCGACCGAATACCTGGCCATGGCTTTACAGTTCCGGAATGCGCCGCTTTGTTTTACATCGAGAACTATGGTAAAATTGTTCCTTCCATTGTTGGTAACTGATTGAATGGCTGTGGTGTAACCTTGGCCATGCGATTTTATCACTGAACAATCAACCTGCGCCTTAAGGGGCAGAGATGGAAGAAAAAAGGCAAGAATCAGGGATAAAACGAAAATCAGATTATTTAAGCCGGTAAATTGTGTAATTATTTTTCTCATAGCCATATTATTTGCATGAATAA
>CAYNVK010000181.1:0-6791 GCA_964400395.1 uncultured Lentimicrobiaceae bacterium
CTGCGTGCAATTTCAATCTTTTCTTCAATCAGGTAACCACTCAGATCAATAATTTCCATCCTGTCGCGCAAAGCCGGATGTACCGAGTTGAGTGAATTGGCTGTGGCAATAAACATGATCTTCGACAGGTCATATTCTACTTCCAGAAAATTATCGTAAAAAGCACTGTTTTGCTCCGGGTCAAGCACTTCAAGCAAAGCTGCCGAAGGGTCGCCATTAACGGTCATGCCCGATACTTTATCAATTTCGTCGAGCACAAATACCGGATTCGACGATTTCGCCTTCCGGATACTTTGAATCACACGGCCAGGCATAGCACCAATGTATGTGCGGCGATGTCCGCGAATTTCAGCTTCATCGTGAAGTCCGCCAAGAGACATTCGAATATAATTGCGACCAATAGCACGTGCTATAGATTTTCCGAGTGAGGTTTTGCCAACACCCGGAGGGCCAACCAGACATAAGATAGGCGATTTCATATCGCCTTTCAGTTTCAGAACTGCCAGGTACTCAATAATGCGTTCCTTGATTTTTTCCATGCCATAATGGTCCTTGTCAAGAACTTTCTGGGCATGATGCAGGTCGAAGTTATCTTCGGTAAACGTTTCCCATGGCAAATCAACCATTACTTCCAGGTAGTTTACCTGCATGCCGAATTCCATAGCCATGGGATTCATGCGCTGTAGTTTGGATATTTCCTTTTCAAAAACCTTGAAAGCAGCTTCGGGCCATTTCCGGGAATATGCTTTGGCTTTTATTTCATTGATTTGTTGCTCGTTGGGATTGGTGCCAAGTTCGTCCTGTATCAGTTTGAGCTGTTGGTTCAGCAGGTAATCGCGTTGCTGCTTATCCATATCAACCTTCACCTTATTCTGGATCTGGTTTTTTAAATCGAGCATTTGCAGCTCTTTGGTAAGCAGGGCTAACACACGGTTTGCTCGCTCCTCGAGGTCGAGTATGCCCAGGAGGTTTTGTTTTTCAGTAATTTCAACGTTGAGGTTCGATGCGACAAAATTTACCAGGAAAACCGGGCTTTCAATATTTTTTATCGCGAAAGCTGCTTCACTCGGAAGATTGGGCGACTGGTTTATGATCTGTATCGAAAGATCCTTAATGGAAGCTATCAGCGCTTCGAATCGTTTATCTTTATTCTTAATAAATACTTGCTGGTCAATTCCACGCACTTCGGCTTTAAAATAGGGTTCCGATTGTAGCAGCGCTCCCAGTTCAAATCGCTTTTTACCTTGTATAATGGCAGTTGTATTGCCATCGGGCAGTTGCAGAATTTTTATGATATAAGCTACAGTGCCAATGGTATTCAGGTCCTCGTAGCTGGGATCTTCAATATCCCCGTCTTTTTGCGAAACCACGCCGATAATGCGTTCGCCTTTGTAAAACTCCTTTATTAGCCTGATGGATTTATCGCGGCCTACCGTTATCGGGATAACCACGCCAGGAAACAAAACCGTATTTCTTAAAGGTAAGATAGGTAATATGGGTGGAACGTCCTCGGCATTTATTATTTCTTCATCTTCGGCCGAAAGTAAAGGGATGAATTCGGTTTCATCTTCCAGAACATTCGAAAGATGAAGGTCAGCTAAATTAATATTATTGTCCATAAATGAGAATCTGACAGATTGGCATATTACATGCCCGGTTATTTTTCAATGGCATTATTTCAATAACCATGCCAGTGGTAAAACAAGGCTTCGAAATGTATGTTCACCGTAGTCGTTTTTCACTTGCTGGCATCAAAACAACGGGTTGAGCTATTCAGCTGATTAATTTGAAAATCAGTTTATTTGTGAAAAGTATTACGATAGCTGGAAATCAAACTCTGGTGAATCGTATAATACTACTTCAATTCCGAATGAGGTCCAGTGTTCGATTATATGTATTCAATATCAGATGTTTCCGGTTTATAACAATCGGTTATCACTTGTAAGTTCGAAAACATATTTAAAAATGTTTTCCTCAATAGCATCGAAAGGCAGATTCCGCCTTGCATAAACCGCCCTGGCTGTATCCATGGCTTCGCTGAGTTTATGTTTTCTGAAACCTGTGGTTCCGCCCCAAACAAATGAGGGAATGAAATTCCGCTGGTAACTTACGCCAAAAATATTGGAACACACGCCTGCCGTTGTTCCCGAATTAAACATGGTGCTGATACCGGTTTTACAATGATCGCCCATCACCAATCCGCAAAACTGAAGCTCAGTACTCACGAATTTATTCTGGCTGTAACTCCATTGTTTAACAGGCTCATAATTGTTTTTCAGGTTACTGGTGGTAGTGCCTGCACCCATGTTGCACCATTCAGAAATTACTGAATCACCCAGGAATCCATCATGCGCCTTACTTGAATATCCCATCAGGATGCTGTTGTTTATTTCGCCTCCAACCTTGCAATGGGGCCCAAGCGTAGTGCCTTTATATACCAGTGCGCCTATTTTTAAAATCGCATGTTCGCACAATGCTACCGGCCCTTCGATATGACAGCCCTGCATCACTTCAGCATGTTTGCCTATGTATACAGGCCCTTTGAGCGTGTTAATGGTCGAACATTCAACAGAAGCTCCATCTTCAATAAAAATATTATTTCCTAAAATCTGGTTTGTTGATGACAGGGCAGCTGATTTGCGGCCCTTTGTTATCAATTCAAAATCGCTGACAATCGCTTTTTTATTGTTGCCGAAAATATCCCAGGTGTTGTTTAGTTTTATAAATGACGATTTTGCCTGCCTTACTTTTAAATCGGGCGAAGTTCCCTGCCTGAAATGTTTGAGGTTTTCTGCTGTTAAATGCAGCGCAATCAGGATGTCGCCGGCCATCAGCGAGGTGTCGGGCTCCAGCATCTGGATTTCAGTCACCAGGTCGTCTTCCGGCAAAACGGATCCGTTTATCAGGAAATTATGAGCACCTACTTTGAGTGGATATTTTTCCTGCAGGTAAATCTCAGTAAGAAATGATACCGGTGCTTTGAGGCGTCGTTCCCATTTTTCGGCTATGGTTAATATTCCTATGCGTAAAGCACTTACAGGTTTAAAAAATGTGAGCGGACGAAGTGAGATACGACTTTCATCTTCAAAAAGAATGTAGTTGCTCATAATATTGTTTATCAAAAATCGACCTTAAAGTTACATGGTTAAAATCAACAGGCAAAAGAATGCTAAAATTGTGGATAAATATTGCAGTTGGCATAAAAAAAGCCATCCGTTATCGGATAGCTTTAATATCGTTCAGCATTAAAAGACTATTGATTTTTGGTCTTTAATTGAGCTGATTTTTCCATTTTCTGACGGAATTTATCAACACGGCCGGTGGTATCAACCAATTTAATTTTACCGGTGTAAAAAGGATGCGAAGTATTCGAAATTTCCAGTTTTACAAGTGGATACTCTTTACCATCTTCCCATGTAGTGGTTTCCTTTGTATTAACAGTCGAACGGGTGATAAACGCGAAATCGTTCGATATATCTTTAAAAACTACAAGGCGGTATTCCTTTGGGTGAATGTCTTTTCTCATGATGCTTTCAGCTTAAATTTCAGGGCTGCAAAATTATACATATTTTCCTCACAAACAAATATTCAGAACATTTTATTTAACAATATTTTGTTAATATCTATATCCTGTTTCTGGTTTACTGCTCCAGCAGAAATTTCATGGTGTCAATTCCGTCGGCATAATCGCCCAGACCCGGTTGTTGAGTGGCGCCAAATTTCACTGTTTTATCACCAGCAAATGCTTCTGTAGCAATACATTGAATGAGTTCATTGTCCTGCATCAGTTTTTGTTTTATCGTATTTAAATCTTCGTAGAATTCGTAATTCAAAACAGCAATCGGCGAAGCATAATTTTGTGATTCTGTTAAAATAAAAACACCGTTATCGAGGTGAGGCGTTTGGTTCAGCAATAAAATCGACCGCTGATAACTATAATTGTTCATATATTTATAATGATCATTCAGCGCCACCTTGTATGGTTCTATTGCATCGAAGAGTTTTTCGGGTGCATATCCGGCGGGAATAAAAACTTTTGAAACGTTGCGGCAGCCCAGCCCAAAGTAGGAACAAATATCCATACCGAGATTTCTTAAAGCTTCCTTGTCTTCATTGCCGTTGAGGAGTGCAACTCCATTCCTGTTTTTTCTGATTATATGCGGATATTTGGCAAAATAGTACTCAAAATACCTGGCTGTATTATTACTTCCGGTTGCAATAATGGCATCAAAATCCTTTAGCGTGTTTTCAGTAAATTGGATTTTAGCCCGAAATTCAGGTTCTGCCTGGCAAAGTACTTCTGCCAGTGCCGGGAGCAGTATCTTATCATCGCCCGAAAGTTTTCCGATAAAGTAATTGCCCGATAAAAGTACACACATAAAATCGTGAAATCCTACTATCGGAATGTTGCCAGCCATTACTACTGCAATCTTTTTTGCTTTCACATCCCTTTGTTGGCTGTACGAATTCAGCCAGTTACCAATGTTTTCCTCTGTTAAAATTTCTCCCCACGCTTCAAATGCCAAAGCAATTGATGCAGGTGTAAACCATGCATTCGATTGACTGGCTGTTTGAATCGATCTGTGCAATTCGGGGTGTTTAACTGAAAAATTATTGTCGTTTATGCGAATGCTTTTGGCTGCCAATCGCATGATGTTCCCCAGTTCAGCAAATGCTTTAATATATGTTTCGGGTGCCGGAAAATTTCGCATACTATTAAATGATGTTAATCGTTTTCTACCTGTTTAGCCACTGCGAAATTACCTTAAAAATCCTACATTTGTGCTTCATGCCTCATTTATTAAAAATGTTTAAAGCCAATCTCCGTTTTTGTAAAATAGTTTTCCTTACATTATTATTAACGCATCTCGCATCTGCTCAATCTGTTAATCAAACAGTTGGATTGCAGGATTCGTTAAGCCAGCTCAGCAAACGCATCTGGCAACAAAAATCGGATACCGGCATGCTTTCGGCCAACGAGGCCTTTTTTAATAAGTTTCAGGCTGTGCTTAATAACCCAAATTCTCTGAATTTTGCGCTCGACTCTATTAAAGGAATTACAAGAGTAGCCAACGAAAATGGCAGCCTGCGCATTTTTACCTGGAATATTCCGCTTTCCGATGGCTCAAATAAATATTTCGGATTTGTACAGGTTAACGGCGACAGCCTGAAGGTGTTTCCGTTGTGTTCAACGATGGCTGAATCGGGTAATTTCGAAGATTTGCAACTTTCCTACAATCAATGGTACGGGGCCATTTACTACGGACTTATCAACGTGAAAATCTCCGGACAACAGGCGTATACCTTGCTCGGGTGGGATGGATATACTTCAGGATCGAACCGGAAAATGATTGAAATACTGACGGTTGATAAACAAGGAAATCTGCAATTCGGGCTTCCTGTTTTTAAAACTGATCATGGCCTGAAAAACAGGGTAGTTAAGGAATATGCCGAAAAAGCTACAATGACCCTGCGATACGACTACCAGTCTATTTTGATTCAAAAAGGCAAAAAAGTTAAAAAAGATGACACCTGGCTGATTGTTATGGACAGGCTTGTACCCATGGATCCGTCGATGAAAGGTTTCTACAAGTATTACGTTGCTGCTGGCGATACATACGATGGTTTTGTTTTTCGGGATGGTTTCTGGTCTTTTGTCGAGGATGTTGAAGTGGTAAACCGGGCCCAACCGCTGAGAAAATAATCTGGCTAACAGTCATTTTGTTGAAATATTCCTTTAGCTTCCCCGGTGAAACCATGGATTGCTTTTATTGCTATCAAACCACCAATGTTTTACACCTGAAATTTAATTGATTCTGCCTTCAAGAGGAAGCTTTTTGAATAAGCTATTCGCTTAATTTGACAACTGTTTTGTTTTAAAAAAGTTGATTGAATTGAACCCTTAAGTTATCCAAACAAATTCTTGTTTTTTTTGGATGTCCGGTAATAATTTTTATAGCTTTGTGCCAAATTCTGATCGGGGTTTAAAAATGCAAAAAGCCCGGTTTGTTTGTATGTAAAGTTCAGTTAACCAATATATTAATGTAACACCACAAAGACATGAAAAAACACAATTTTAATGCAGGGCCTTCAATTCTTCCTCGTATTGCCATCGAAAATACTTCTAAAGCAATCCTCGATCTGAATGGCATCGGAATGTCGTTACTCGAAATTTCGCACCGCAGCAAGGATTTTCAGGCAATTATCGACGAAGCAGTTGCATTATTCAAGGAAGTTCTTAATATTCCCGAAGGATACCAGGTGCTTTTCCTTGGTGGTGGTGCCAGTATGCAATTCTGCATGGTTCCGTTCAATTTACTGAACAAAAAAGCTGCTTACCTCGAAACTGGTGTTTGGGCAAAGAAAGCCATTAAAGAAGCCAAGCTTTTTGGCGAAGTTGCAGTTGTGGGTTCCTCCGCTGATAAAAACTTTAATTATATCCCACAGGGTTGGGAAATTCCTGCTGATGCTGATTACTTCCATATTACAACCAACAACACCATTTATGGTACCGAAATCAGGGAAGATTTTAACAGCCCGGTTCCGTTGGTAGCTGATATGTCGAGTGATATTCTGAGCCGGCCGATTGATGTTTCGAAATATGCTATGATTTATGGTGGAGCGCAAAAAAATGCTGGTCCTGCAGGTGTAACTTTCGTGATTATCCGCGAAGATATCCTTGGGAAAGTTGAACGTGCAATACCATCAATGCTCGATTACCGCATTCACATCAAAGAAGGTTCTATGTTCAATACTCCTCCTTGCGTAAGCATTTTTACACTCAAAGAAAC
>CAYNVK010000182.1:0-6747 GCA_964400395.1 uncultured Lentimicrobiaceae bacterium
GTATCCCGAATTTTACAGCTTAGCCTGTATTAAATTTGCTTTGATATGGGATGTAAAATCAAGTAAGTCAAAAGCTTGGTAATGGTAAAATCAGTTTCATGGCGAAGCGCAATTTGCACAGCCGCTATTTACCTGTAATTAAATCTATCAATCTCAAGGCTCATCTGATCAATGAATAAATCATTGATATTTATCACGTTGGGCTATTGATGGAATAATATTTAATATCCCAGTATTTTTAACATTGATTTATGGCTCTGTTCTTTGGCAAACAGCTTTGTAAAATATTCGCCGTCTTCGTCAATATCAATCAGGATATGTTTTGGTGCAGGAATCAGGCAATGCTGTATGCCGCCATATCCAGCCAGCGAATCCTGGTAAGCCCCGGTGTGGAATAACCCGATGTATTGCGGCTCGTCGTCCATTAGCTTGGGGAGGAAAATTGCATTTGTATGTGTTTCGGCATTGTAATAATCTTCGCTGTCGCAGGTTAGCCCACCAAGGAACACCCGCTCATATTCCTGATCCCAGTGATTAACGGCAAGCAGGATAAATTTCTGATTTATAGCCCAGGTGTCGGGAAGTGTGGTGATAAATGAGCTGTCAATCATGTTCCACAACTCCCTGTCATTCTGTCGTTTCTGGTCAATAATGCTATATAAAACAGCACCGCTTTCGCCAACGGTAAATGATCCGAATTCGGTAAAAATATTAGGTTCAGGGGTGTTGCTGCGCTGGCATATTCCTTTTATCTGGGCGATAATTTCTTCGGCCATGTAGGCGTAATCGAAATCGAAGTTCAGCGAGTTTTTAATCGGAAAACCGCCACCAATGTTAAGCGAGGTAAGTTGCGGACAAACCGCTTTCAGGTCGCAATACACCTGTACACATTTCGATAATTCGTTCCAGTAATATGCCGAATCGCGTATCCCGGTATTGATGAAGAAATGCAGCATCTTCAGCTCGAACTTCGGGTTGTTCTTTATTTCTTCTTCGTAGTACGAAACTATATCGTTGTAACGGATACCCAGTCGCGAAGTATAAAAGTCGAACTTGGGTTCTTCTTCCGATGCAATCCTGATGCCAATTTTAATCTTGCGCGTAATGTTACGGTCATACTCGTCCAGTTCGAACTTGTTATCGAGTATAGGTATAACATTTTCAAATCCTTCTTCTATCAGGTTACAGATATTTTCGATATACTGCGGACGTTTAAATCCATTACAAATAACATAAGCATCTTTTGTTAACTTGCCCGACTCAAACAATGACTCAATGATAGGAATGTCAAAAGCTGACGAAGTTTCAATATGAATATCATTTTTCAGCGCTTCTTCGAGTACAAATGAAAAGTGTGAGCTTTTGGTGCAATAACAAAAGTTATAACTTCCTTTATAATCTGCCTTGGCAATAGCCACATTAAATAAACGTTTTGCTTTCTGAATCTGCTTGCTGATTTTCGGTAAAAATGTAATGCGCAGGGGCGTGCCGTATTGCTTGATCACTTCCATGAGCGGTATATTATTGAAATATAGCTCGTTGTCTTCTACCTTAAATTCTTCGGTAGGAAAATCGAAAGTCTGGTCAATCAGGTCCAGGTATTTATTTTTCATTGTAATGTAGCCTTTTTAGGATTTTGTTGCGAAATTACAATATTTTGATTGGTTTTGGGGAATAAAATAATCCGGCTTAATTACATTTAAATTATTTTAATGATTTAGGCGTGTTAGAATTCAGAATATATTTGTTTTTATAGCCGGCGATATATGGTGGATGGCCTGCTCCTAATTACATCCGGATGGAGGTTGGTAAATAAATGTGTAGTTTCGAATGCTGGTTAATTTGTTCGACATAAGGGTTACTCAGGCATCGGTTACTAATGTATTTAGTTGTATTTATCAGATTAAAGTTTGTTAAGAGCAAAAAGTGGATTGGTTTAAATGGTTAAAAAAGCTGTAACTTGTTTATTTTACATTGTAATCAAAATATTACAAGTATCAGTATGGTTAAGTAAATATCTTTGCATACATATTTAACGAATATTAGTTAGATTACTTTTTTCTGAAATAATAAAAGTCTAGTGGGAGTGTAATTTAAAAACGCTGAGATGAATAATAATATTGATATAAAAAAAGCTGTTGCTGAGTTTCCTGTGCATCCGCTAATAGAAACACGCTGGAGCCCCCGAGCTTACGACTCCAAACCGGTAGAATCCGAAAAATTACAACGTATTTTCGAAGCTGCCCGTTGGGCCGCCTCAGCTAGTAATTTGCAACCCTGGTACTTCCTGGTTGGATTTAAAGGGGATGAGGTGCACGCTAAAATTTTCAGCACATTGGTGGAGTTTAACCAACTATGGGCGGGCAATGCGCCTATTCTTGCGGTAGCAATTGCAAAGACAACCAATACCCGCGGTGAACCAAATGCATATAACGCATACGATTTAGGACAGGCAATGGCTATGCTGAGTATACAGTCGACCCACGAAGGTGTATTTGTGCATCAAATGGGTGGTTTTAATGCTACGGAAGCCGAACGGATACTTGATATTCCGGCGGAATACAAGGTTCTGACTGTTTTCACACTGGGATATATCAGTGATAAAACCGAACTTCATCCAAACTTGCAGAAGGGCGAAATCAGTCCGCGTACCCGTCGTCCTGTCGGTGAGTCGGTTTTTTCCGGGTCGTTTGGGCAAAAGGCCTTCTTTTTGTAAACTGATGCCAAAAATTAATGTATTACATTTGCGACTTAAAATAATCAATATGCGATTTCCTGCTGTTTTACTTTTAGCACTTTGCCTGGCAACCGTAAGTTCGTGTAAACAAAAAAAAGCGGATGCGCCTGATGATTCCGAAGAGAAAAAGGACGCTCCAGCTATTATTGCTGCCGATTTTAATGCCGATTCAGCCTACCATTTTGTAAATGAACAGGTGAAATTCGGACCAAGGGTTACCAACAGCAAGGCTCATATTAAATGTGCTTCCTGGCTGGAACAAACTCTGAAAAAGTATTCGCAACATGTATTTGTTCAGCCTTTTACGGCAAAAGCATATAATGGGACCGTCTTAAACTGTAAAAACATAATTGCTTCTTTCAATCCCAAGAGTTCTACCAGGGTGTTGATATGCTCGCATTGGGATTCGCGGCCTTATGCCGATAATGATCCCGATTCGACCTTGCATCGCACACCGATTGACGGCGCTAACGATGGGGCAAGCGGAGTTGGAATTATTATTGAAATAGCCAGGCAGCTGAGAATTTCGCCAGCTGCCATTGGTGTGGATTTGCTTTTACTTGACGCCGAAGATTACGGTGCACCGCAGGATGCCGGGTATACGGGATCCGACGATTGGGCCCTGGGGTCACAATATTGGTCCAGAAATCCACATGTACAGGGCTATACCGCCCGATATGGAATTTTGCTGGATATGGTGGGTGCCGAAAATGCTGTGTTTACACTCGAAGGCACTTCTATGTATTATGCTCCCGATATTGCGCAGCGAATATGGAACATCGGAGCATCCATTGGATACAGCGATTATTTCTCATCGGAACGCACCAATGCCATTACTGATGATCATGTGTACATCAACCAGCTCCGGCAGATACCAACCATTGATATTATCCAGCACGACCAGTCTACGCAATCCGGATTTTATAAATACTGGCACACAGTTAACGACAATATGGAAAATATAAGCAAGCAAACCCTCATGGCTGTAGGGCAAACCGTGCTTACCGCGATCAGGAATGAGAAATAGGTAACTCCTCCGTATAAAATAAATCCTGGTTAACGAGTTGATGCTAACCAGGATTTATTTTTTTAAATGCACAGCAATAATGCAGTTTATAGCAGGTCGTTTGCAAGGTTTGCCAGTTCCGACCGTTCTCCTTTTTCGAGCCTGACGTGAGCATACATCGGGTGGGTTTTGGCCTTATCAATCAGGTACGAAAGCCCGTTACTCTGCGAATCGAGGTAAGGGGTATCAATCTGGAAGATGTCACCAGTGAAGACAATCTTGGTATTTTCGCCGGCCCGGGTTATTATAGTTTTTACTTCGTGAGGAGTCAGGTTTTGTGCTTCATCCACGATGAAAAATACATTACTGATGCTTCGCCCGCGAATGTATGCCAAGGGTGTAACCACCAGTTTTTCGTTCTGTAGCGATTCGGTGATTACTTTATGTTCCTTGTCTTTTTCGCCAAACTGGCTTTGAATAAACTTAAGGTTATCGTATAAAGGCTCCATGTAAGGGCCTATTTTTTCCTTCACATCACCAGGCAGAAAACCAATTTCCTTATTGCTGAGCGGAACAATGGGCCTGGCCAGGTATATCTGCTTGAACTCACGACGCTGTTCCATTGCCCCGGCAAGTGCAAGCAATGTTTTGCCGGTGCCAGCTACGCCTTGCAGCGTCACCAGTTTAATATCGGGATGCATAATGGCGTGGAGCGCGAATACTTGCTCTGCATTACGGGGCATGATGTGATAGGCAGGACGTTTATCGAGCCGTTCGATACGTTGCGTGGTTGCATTGTAAAAAGCAAGGGCCGAATTTTTGGTGTTTTTTAAGATGTAATATTGATTCGGGATAGCAGTCTGTAAACCAATATCACTCAGTTCGCAATGCCCGTTCTGATATATTGCATCAATCACTTTGGTTGGCAAACCCTCAATTACAGTTTTTCCGGTATACAAACCTTCGGGGTCCTTGATTTTACCGGTTAAAAAGTCTTCTGCCTGAATGTTTAACGACTTGGCCTTTAACCGCAGGTTCACATCCTTCGAAACGAGAGTTACTTTGCAATCAGGATTTTCCTTGGCAATGGCGAGAGCTGCATTGAGTATCCGGTGATCAGGTTTGTTTTCCCCAAAAATATCCCGGGCATCCATGTCTCCCTTCTCAATCATTATTACTTTAAACTTACCACCCTTCGACTTGGGCAAGGTAAGCCACTTTGTGAGTGTACGCTTTTCCGAAAGGCGGTCGATAATTCGTATAAACTCCCTGGCTTCAAAGTTTATATTATCATTGCCTTTTTTAAAGTTATCCAGTTCTTCGAGTACAGTGATCGGAATGGCAACATCATTATCGTCAAAACTATTAATTGCGTCGTGATTGTATAATATAACGCTGGTATCGAGAACGAATATCTTTTTTTGTTTTTTAGCCGTTGCTGATGAGGATTTTACTGGCATACGATTAGCATTTAGGAGGTTAAACCAGTTGTTAGCTGAGTTGCCATGCTTGCCTTTACAATTCTTAATTTACCCTAACAAGCATGGAACTTTGTTGAGGCCTTTACAACCTATCTGAAATTTCCAGGTTGAAACGCAGGTTTCTGTTTCCGATATTTCAAATTTAAAGTCGCCGGGTTGCCATCAGTTGTTACAAATTAACATATAGAACCAACACTTTTTACAAAGGCTTACCGGAGATTATCAAAAAGTTATAAACAGCCGGAGGTTCAGCAATAGACTGAAATCTTTCTAATTGCAAACATGTAGCTGAAAGCGTTTTTGAATTCAGTTTATGCAGCATGCGTTTCCTTTGACTTTTATTGTTTTATTTTTTGTGATTGAAAGCATTTGGATTTGTTTTTTACTTTACTTTGTAATGGTAATCAATAATTTAACAAACTACATATGAAGCAGATAGTACTCATTTTTAGTTTGCTTCTGGCTATTGATCATGGTATAGTGCAGGCTTGTACATCCATAATTATTGCCGGGAGAGCAACGCCTGATGGGCGCCCGATTATGTGGAAGAACCGGGATACGGATTCGTACCAGAATGCTATTAAGTATTTTGATGATGGTAAATATAAATCGATTGGATTGATTGATGCTGATGATCCTGCCGGGCATGCTGTTTGGATAGGATATAATTCTGCGGGGTTTTCAATCATGAACACGGCCTCCTACAACCTTATTATGAAGGATACCATTGATTTGAAGGACCAGGAAGGGATACTGATGCGGGAGGCTTTAAAGCAATGTGCTACGGTAGACGAGTTCGGGATGTTTTTAAAGAATCATAGCAAGCCGCTAGGGGTGGAGGCAAATTTTGGAGTAATTGATGCCAATGGAGGAGCCGCTTATTTCGAAGTAAGCAATTTTTCATTTATAAAACTTGATGTAAATGATCCGGCCGTGGCGCCCATGGGATATATGATTCACACGAATTTTTCATTCACCGGCGATCCAAATTCCGGCAGCGGGCAAATACGTTATAAAACAGCCGAAGATCTGTTTTACCAGGCAGCACAGCAAAACAACCTTACAATTCGGTTTATCCTTCAGGATGTAAGCCGTTCATTATGGCATTCGCTTACGAAAACGGATCTGAAAAATATGTGTACCGATAATCCTTTGGAACAGCGGTTTGTAAATTTTACCGATTTCATCCCTCGGTATTTTACTTCTTCGGCCGTAGCTATACAGGGCGTGAAGCCAGGCGAGAACGCTGATTATACTACCATGTGGACAGTTCTCGGTTTTCCTTTAACATCAGTGGTTGTCCCGCTGTGGCTTTGTGTGGGTGAGAACCAGCCTTCGGTAGTATTGCTCGATAAAAATGGAGTTGCCCCAATGTGCGACAAAGCCATCAGGCTTAAAGCACAGCTGTTCCCAATTACCCGGTCTTATGGAGAGAACTATCTGAATATAAATGCATTGTACAATGTTAATAATTCGGGTATCATGCAAAAACTAAAACCAATTGAAGATCAGATTTTTGACAC
>CAYNVK010000183.1:0-6673 GCA_964400395.1 uncultured Lentimicrobiaceae bacterium
ATGAAAAAGATATTCAGTATACTGTGGATAGGGCTCTCTTTACTGGTTTTAAATTCCTGTAAGGACTACCTGGACAAAGAGGTTGATACCAACCTGACCGAAGATAAAATCTTTTCAGATGTCCACTATGCACCGGGATTCCTGTACAACATTTACAACGACCTGTTAACCGGCTATAACCGTTACGATGGTGCCATGTTGGCCTGTGGATGCGATGAGGCTAAAAACTCTTATTCCGGTTCACTGGTGCAGACCTTTAACAACGGGGCGATTAACTCATCCCTCAATCCCGATGATATCTGGAACCAGATGTACAGCGGTATCCGGAAAACCAACATTTTCCTGGAAAAACTGAACACCACGATCAAGGAAACCAATAGTATTCCTGTCGCCGACCGGCCACGCATGAAAGGTGAAGCATTGTTCCTCAGGGCCATGTTCCATTTCGAACTGATAAAACGTTACGGAAGTATTCCTTATGTAGACGTTGTGTTGACTACCGAAACCGCCGGCAGTTTACCCCAGTTAACATTTGATCAGGTGGTTAGCCGTATTGTGGCTGACTGCGATAGCGCTATGCTTGTGTTGCCTGATGCCAACGACGATGCTAATAAAGGCCGTGCCGTTAAGTCATCGGCAATGGCATTGGAAGCGCGCATATTGCTTTATGCTGCCAGTCCGCTCAACAATCCCGGTAACGATCTCGAAAAATGGAACAAAGCAGCTAAGGCAGCCCTGGCGCTGATAAATATGAAAGGTGCTACCATAGGCCTCGAAACCAAGTATGAGAACGTGTTTGTAACCCCTTACTCTAAGGAAGTGCTGTTTGCCACCCAGGCATTGAATACCAATGACTTTGAAAAAGGTAATTTCCCCTTAAGCTATGGTGGCAGGGGGCTTACCAATCCGACGCAGAGCCTGGTAGATGCCTTCGATACAAAGTTTGGCAAGCCGATTTGGGACGATCCAAACTATAATCCGGAAAAACCATACGAAAACCGCGATGATCGTTTTTATGCCGTGGTGTTGTACAACGGTGCTGTTTTCAAATCAAGGAAAGTTGAAACCTATGTTGGTGGCAAGGATGGTCTGCAATCGGGCCCCACGGCTACGCAAACCGGGTATTACCTCAAGAAATTTGTCGATGCTTCGGTGGACCTGGATAAAGGAACCACCGTTCGGAAACCCTGGATACTTTTCCGTTTTGCGGAAGCCTATCTCAATTATGCGGAAGCATTAAATGAAGTATCAGGACCGGTGAAGGAAGTTTACGATGCCGTGTACGAACTGCGCAAAAGAAATTATGTAATTACCAGCAGGGCACGCTACCCGGCAGGCATGACACAGAGCCAGATGCGCGACAGGCTTAAAAAAGAACGCCAGGTTGAACTCGCTTTCGAAGAACACCGTTTCTGGGACCTGCGTCGCTGGAAAGATGCCGAAACCAAGCTCAATCAGCCTGCCATGGGTATGAAGATTACTTATAACCAGGCCGATACAACATACAGCTACCAGACTTTTGAGGTCGAGGACCGGGTATTCTACCCACGGTTTTACTGGTACCCTATACCACGTATCGAAGTGCTGAAAGGTTACCTGCAACAAAATCAGGGTTGGGAATAAGTTTGAAAAACATTTAAAAAATGAGAATTATGAAAATTGGATGGATACTTGTTTCATTGCTAATCGTGCTTTTCACCGGTTGCGAAACAACGGATGATATTTTAGATACCCTCGATCACACAGTTCCTGCAGTGCAGTTCAACCCCGACACCTTAGAAGTTACAGCCGGCGAAAAAGTTACCATAAATGCGCTGCTGAGTGATGAGTCAGGAATACAGCGTGCTGAATTTACCTATGGAAACTGGAAATTAAACACCATAGTTGACCTTTCGAACGAACCCGTTCAGACCACATACACATTTACAACAGAGATCACCGTTCCTGAAGATGCTCTGAAATCGTGGGAAGAAAAGGAATATTATAACGATGGTACATCACTGGTAATTACTCAGACCTACCACAAGCTGTTGCTAACCGTTTGGGACAAAAACCGTAACCTGCGCAAGGGTTACTGTTATGTGAGAGTGAAATAACTACCCGGTCTTTTAAACCTGAAATATCCTTAAAAACATTGATGCCGGAATCATGTGGCCTGACCATGGCCAAATGATTTCATAGTATAATTATACTCATTCCTTAATAAAAATTGACACCTTCATGAAACTTAAGTCCATTTTGCCGGTACTTGTTTTGTTAATGCTCCTGATACAAACCCATGCGCAGCCATCGCGAATGCGGCTCAATTTCGATGAACAATGGAAATTTCAACTTGGCGATATATATGCAGCCCGGAATGCTGAATATAATGATGCAGCATGGCGCACACTGAATCTGCCACACGACTGGAACATTGAATTGCCTTTCGATGCACGCTATGCCAGCTCAACCGCTTATCTTCCTTCGGGTATTGGGTGGTACAGGAAATCATTTGAAGTACCCGCATCATACAATGGCAAAATTGTAAGTATCCTTTTCGATGGTGTTTATAACAACAGCGATGTATGGATTAATGGGCACCACCTCGGGAAACGTCCCTCGGGCTACACCAGTTTTCAGTACGATCTAACCCCTTACCTGAACATCGGGAAAGCCAATGTAATAGCCGTAAGGGTCGATCACAGCCTGTATGCCGATTCGCGCTGGTATTCAGGATCAGGAATTTACAGGCATGTGTGGCTCAATGTTACCAATAAAGTGCATGTTGCACCATGGGGAACTTTTGTAACAACGCCGGTTATCACCAAAGATATTGCCAGGGTAAATGTTGAAAATACGATACTGAATACTACTTCCGGGCCGCAGAACCTTGAAATCCTATCAGTAATCTATAGCCAGGATGGCAAAGAAGTAAGCAGGGTAAAAGCGGTTCAGGTTGTGCCTGTTGGCGAATCATCAGCCCGCCAGGAACTGCTTGTAAAAAATCCAGCTCTGTGGGATGTGGATTCACCCGTGATGTACACTTCTAAAACCATGCTCAGTATTGATGGAATAACTGTGGATGAAATTTCAGTGCCTTTTGGTATCAGGAGCTTTGGCTTTGATAAGGAAAAAGGATTTTTCCTGAATGGCAAAAACATGAAGCTGAAGGGCGTGTGCATCCATCACGATGGGGGATGCGTTGGCGCTGCCGTACCCGAAAAAATATGGAAAATCCGGTTGGAAAAGCTGAAAGCCGTGGGTTGCAACGCGATCCGCACCAGCCACAACCCGGTAGCTCCCGAGTTACTCGACTTATGCGATAAGATGGGTTTCCTGGTGATGGACGAAGCTTTCGACGAATGGGAATATTCGAAGCGTAAATGGATTGATGGCTGGAACCAGACTGTAGCCGGTTTTGATGGTGCAAGCCGCTATTTCGATGCTTGGAGCGAAAGAGATTTAAAAGATATGATCAATCGCGATAAAAACCATCCTTCGATCATACTCTGGAGTATTGGAAATGAAATTGACTATGCCAACGATCCTTATGCCGATGCAAATGATGCCAATTATGCCATTTCGCGTCCCGATCCCAGCCGCATGCTCTCCATTGCCAAAAACCTGAAAGGCATTATTAAAGCCATCGATACCACCAGGCCGGTTACCATGGCACTGGCTAATATCCGCAATTCGAATGCTGTCGGCTTGCCCGAAATACTGGATGTTGTTGGATACAACTACACCGAAAGCCAATACGAGGCCGATCATAAAGCATATCCAAACCGCTTGATCTACGGCAGCGAAAACCCACAGAATTATTCAGGCTGGCTGGCAGTAAAAAACAATGATTACATTTCGGCACAGTTTCTCTGGACCGGGATTGATTACCTGGGCGAAGGCGGCAAATTCCCTGCCCGCTCTGCCTATTCGGGCCTGCTCGATCTCACCGGTAAAGAAAAAACAATTTATTACTGGCGCCAGGCCATGTGGACCGATAAACCTATGATATCACTTGCAGCCCGTAAAAAAAGTGCTGCCGATGATGTAAAAGCTGATCCCATGGGGAAAATGGCCTGGTTCCTGAACGAAATTGAGGAGAAACTGCACTGGAATTACTCGGCCGGTGACACTGTGCTGGTAATGGCTTATTCCAATTGTAAAGAGGTTGAGTTATTCATTAACGGGAAATCGTATGGTAAAAAACAGCAGGATGCCGCTAACTCCTGTTTCTGGTGGTATGTTCCTTACCAGGCGGGTGAAGTAAAAGCCATAGCTACCGGTAACGATAAAAAGAAATATACGTCAGTTCTGAAAACCGTTTTTGAACCTGCACAAATCGAGTTAATTCCCGACACAACCTTTGTTACTGCTGATGGAAAAGATGTTGTGCTGGTTGAGGCTATCCTGAAAGATAAAAACAACAATATTTCCTACACGGCAAAAAACCGGATCGACTTTACGGTTTCGGGAGAAGGTGCCCAGATAGGAACCGACAATGGCGATGCAAAATGTGTGGATAGTTTTAAACTTCCCTGGAAAAATGCGTATGCCGGCAGGTGTATTGTTATCGTTCAGTCGACAAAAAAAGCCGGCAAAATAAGCATTAGCGCTACTTCCGAAGGCTTGCCGGGTAAAACCATTGAGGTCGTTTCAGGCGTAAAGTAATTAAACGCATTTGCCGCTGTTGTAAGTGAAGGCTGTTTCCCTGGATTTGAAATTATTCTTTGGTGTATTGCTGGGAACATTGCGTCTTTGCTCGTATTTTTACTGCCCCGACGCAATATAAATGCAAGGCTTGGAAAATTCGCGTATCATGTTAACTTCATTTTTTAAGCTGCACTAAAAAAGGGTTAAACGCAATTTGCATGTTTTGGGTCTGATGGTGGTAATGCCTTTCCGGTCTTTGTAATTGTTGGGGCAAACAAAAAAATCCGGTGCAAATCCAGCTGGTTAACCTGGGAATATACAAACCGGGCTTGTCGACAGTAATGCAGTTTCGAAACTGCCGGCGACTTTCGGCGGTGTATATTGCAGTGCAATCAACCGAATGGTAAAGACCATTTGCTGATGGACGGTGAAATTGTGAAGTTCTTCAAATAACTCATGTTATAAAAAATCACATTGCTGATAAAAACCTACTATGGCTACATTTTCTGCACCCTCAACAAGTTCTGATTCAACACCATCGGGTAAAACCAACACGCTGTATCTCTTTGCCCTTGCGCTGGTTGCAGCCATAGGAGGTTACCTGTTTGGTTTCGATTTTGCCGTAATTTCAGGGGCGTTGCCATTTCTGCGCGACCAGTTTGGTTTAAATGAATATTGGGAAGGTTTTACAACAGGTTCACTTGCATTGGGCTGTATTATTGGTTGCCTGATTGCCGCACGAACCTCCGAAAAATATGGCCGCAGGCCGGCCTTGTTACTTTCGGCTTTTGTGTTTGCTTTCTCATCGGCCGGTATGGCCATTGCGCCCGGGCTTTACTTTTTTATTTTTGCACGTTTTTGTGCCGGCATCGGCGTAGGAATGGCCTCAATGCTGGCGCCCATGTATATTGCCGAGGTGTCGCCACCGCAGGTGCGTGGCCGCCTGGTTTCTATTTACCAGCTTACCATCGTTTTAGGGATTCTGATTACCTCGGTTGTTAATTATTCGTTGCGAAACCATGGCCTGGATGCCTGGCGGTGGATGTTTGGCATGGGAATGATCCCATCATTGATTTTCTTTACGGGCGTATATTTTTTACCCGAAAGCCCCAGGTGGTTGGTGAAATCAAAAAAAGAAGATAAAGCTCAAAAAGTGCTTTCCGCTATCGGCGACGAAAACTATGTAAACGCTACGCTGATTTCGATCAGGCAGTCGTTGCAGGGAGCTACCACAATGAACTATGCAGCCGCCTTCAAAAAACCGTTTTTTGCTGCTGTGGCCCTCGGAATAGGCCTGGCAGTATTTCAGCAATTTTGCGGCATTAACGTAGTATTCAATTATACTTCCAATATTTTTGCCAGCATTGGCGCCAGCCAGGACGATCAGTTACTGCAGACCGTTTTTATAGGAGGTGTAAATACCGTTTTCACCCTGCTGGCCATTTTACTGGTTGATAAACTTGGGCGCAAGCCTTTGATGCTTATCGGCGCAGGCGGGCTTGGCATCCTTTACATTGTGATAGCACAGGTGCTCGATGCCAGGTGGGCCGCCGGTTCGGCCATTTTGCTTTTAACCGCTATTGGCCTGTATGCTACCACGCTGGCCCCGATTACCTGGGTGCTTATATCCGAAATCTTTCCCAATAAAGTACGCGAAGAGGCTACCTCAGTTGCAGTAATGAGCCTGTGGGGCGCCTACTTTGTGCTCACCTTTACTTTCCCGATCCTGGCAAAACTGCTGGGCGGTGTGCAGAATACCTTCTACGTTTATTCAGTAATCTGCTTTGCGGGACTGGTGTTTATTTATTTCAAAGTAAACGAAACCAAAGGAAAGACACTGGAGGAAATTGAAAAGGAATCCAGGTAAACAGCACGAATATTTCTTTCATCGATTAAAGTAAAGTTTAAAAGCTAAAAATATCCACGCAACATGTCAGTAAAAGCCTGGTACGAAAAAGTGATCATCCCGACCTATGGAATCGGGAAACCTGAAAAAAATCCCATTTTCCTCGAAAAAAGGGTTTACCAGGGAAGCAGCGGCGTA
>CAYNVK010000184.1:0-6633 GCA_964400395.1 uncultured Lentimicrobiaceae bacterium
TATTATAACGGAAACACAAATATTTCAGTTTGAAAATTGCAGTAAATACACGCCTGCTTTTAAACGAGCGACTGGATGGCATCGGAAGGTTTACAGATGAAACCTTGCGGATCATCACCTCGCAACATCCCGAACACCGGTTTTTCTTTTATTTCGACAGGAAATACGACCAGAAATTTATTTACAATTCCAATGTTCAGCCGGTGGTATTGTTACCGCAGGCGCGGCACCCGTTCCTTTTCCTGTCGTGGTTCGAAGCTTCGCTGCCATTGCATTTCAAATTTTCGAAACCTGATTTATTCCTTTCGCCCGACGGTTTTTTATCGCTCTCAACCGCTGTGAAATCAGTTGGCGTGATTCACGATCTGAACTTCGAACACTTTCCGGAAGATATTCCCTGGCTGGTACGTAAGTATTATAAAACCATGTTCCCGCGGTTTGCCCAAAAGGCATCGCGTATAGCAACCGTTTCGGAATACTCAAAAATGGATATCGCCGAAACTTACGGGATAAGCCCATCGAAAATAGATGTAGTTTACAATGGTGCCGGTAATATTTTTAAGCCATTGCCTGTGGATGAAAAGCAGATGGTAAGGCAAAAATTTTCGAAAGGATCGGAATATTTCTTTTTTGTGGGCACACTGCATCCACGCAAAAACCTGGTAAATCTTTTTAAAGCCTTCGATCAGTTTAAGAAATCGGGCAGCACGGATATAAAACTTGTACTTGCCGGTGCACGCATGTGGTGGACCGATGATATCCGCTTGGCTTACGAAGCGATGGAGCACCGGGATGAAGTTATTTTTACCGGCCGGGTTTCGGACCAGGATCTTGCTTCGCTGATGGCCTCGGCCCTGGCATTAACGTATGTTTCTTATTTCGAAGGATTCGGGATACCCATACTCGAAGCTTTTTGCTGCGATACGCCGGTTATTACATCAAATTTAACATCTATGCCCGAAGTAGCCGGCAATGCAGCCATACTCACCGATCCGTTTTCGATAAATTCAATTGCCGAAGCCATGCAGAAAGTAGCATCGGATAGCGCATTCAGGCAAAAGATGATTGATACCGGCCGCGAACAGCGGGATAAATTTTCGTGGCAGCAAACCGCCGAAAAATTATGGGATTGTGTTGAAAAGGCGATGGAGCGATAACCTGAATTACCGGATGATACTATGACAGGTGGCGGATTGCGAGGCAATTAACAAATATAACTAAGAAGAAAATTTGTGCGGGCGACGATGTTTTAATTATGTTAGCAAACTCTGCATTTGTTGTAGCCCTCGTTATGCCATCATGCTTTAATTTACTATAGCTCAAGACTTAATTTTAGGTGTCCCCCAAGTCCTTCCCTGATAATTCTCTTAAGCGTCGAAAGTCGAATATCGCTGGCGTTATTCTCAATTCTGGAAATGTAGTTTTTAGTTGTACCACATTTTAGCGCAAGTTCTTCCTGTGTCAGGTTTTGTTGTTTTCTGGCTTCTTGAATAAGCACACCTATTTTGAAATTCTCGAAATCCTCTTCGTATTTATCTCTTGTTGGCGTGCCAATTATTCCATATTTCTTGTCTAAATGATCATCCCAGGAAACAAGATCATTTTTTTGATTTTTCTTCATAATATCTCTTTTTTAAGCGTTCTGCTTTTTCAATTTCATTTTTCGGAGTTTTCATTGTCTTTTTCTGAAAACCATTCAGTAAGATTATCAAATTTCCTTCATCAAAGAAGCATAAAATTCGAAAAATGTCACTGCCAAGTTTGATTCTGATTTCAAAAAGCCCTTCAGTCCCTTCAAGGTGTCTGAAAAATTTCTCCGGAACCATTCTCAATGTTCGGACTAAACCAATTACCCAGTCAATTTTATCCTGAACCTCTTGTCTTTGTGAGTAATAGAAGTCCCAGAACTCTGTTCCGTAAACGTAAGTAGTCCGCATGAAATTCCTATATTACATTGCAAAGTTACCTATTTAGACAACCAATTCCAAATTTTAATGAAATTCGCTGGATGACATGGATTTTTTTCAAAATGAGGAATAACATAATGCTATAAACTGACGTTTCAAAAATCGTAAATCGTAAATCTCACCTCGTACTTTAAACCACGTTCACTTCCATTTCGAGTGTAACGCCAAAGCGTTCGTAAACGGAATTCCGGATGCGGTGTGCAAGCGTAAGGATATCACTCCCGGTAGCATTTCCGTAATTAACCAAAACCAATGCCTGGCTATGATGCACGCCGGCATCGCCTTCGCGGAAACCTTTCCAGCCGCATTGTTCTATCAGCCATCCGGCTGCGAGTTTCACATGATCATCGCCCACGGGGTACATTACAATTTTCGGAAATTGCTCGCACAGGGTATCGGCCATTTTCCGATCCAGGGTTGGATTCTTGAAAAAGCTACCTGCATTACCCAGTATTTCGGGATCAGGCAGCTTGCTCTGCCTGATGGCACAAACGGCCTGGCACACATCAGCAATCCCGGGATTTTCAATTTGCCGGGCAGCCAGTTCCTGTTTTATAGCGCCATATTCGAGGTGCACAACCGGGTTCAGCTTTAATTCAAACGTCACCGACCAGATCATTACTTTGCCTTTCAGTTCCCGCTTAAAAATACTGTCGCGGTAACCAAAATTGCAATCTTTGTTTTCAAATATCTTCAGTTCACCGCTTTTCAGATCAATAGCTTCGAGTGAGTGAATGCTGTTTTTAACTTCAATTCCGTAGGCCCCGATGTTCTGGATCGGGCAACTGCCAACATTACCGGGAATAAGCGAAAGGTTCTCCAATCCGCCGAAACCATGTTCGATGCACCAGATGACAAACTCGTGCCAGTTTTCACCGGCCTGGGCTTTAACCAACACAGAATTCTCCGATTGGCTGATGATCTCTTTCCCTTTGTTAACCATGTGAACCACGATGCCCTTGAAATTGCCGGTAAAAAGAAGGTTACTTCCCCCACCAAGCAAAAGCCGGGGATTTTTCTGAAATACCTCCGAACTGATCAGTTCATGAACCTGCCCGACAGTTTCAACTTCAGTAAAATACCGGCTTACCGATTCAAAATGGAAGGTATTGAATGCATGCAGTGAAAAATTTTCTTTAATAACAGGAAACAAAGGCATAGGCGGTTGGGATACAATTAAAAAAATGAATTATCAAAACGATTTTCGTCAATTCACTTTGAAACCCGAAAATTACGCTCCGGTATTTTTTGCAAAATTACTTCAACCATTCGAATATCGGCCATATTTGTTGAAAATTCATCAGAAAACCAAAGCCGGGTTGCGGAGAGCAAATGCAATTCAACAATAACAAACCATTGTACCAGGTTCCGGGAGGTTTTATTACATGCGAAACATCAATCCTTCCGCCGCTGCTCATGTTGAAATAATGGCATATTTGGGACTAAAACCTTACTTTCGCAGAGAAATCGGAACGATGAAAAAGAAAAGGGTTATTTTGTCGGTAATAAACGACCTGGTTACCGACCAACGCGTGAACCGTACAGCCGGAGTGTTAACCGAACTTGGTTTTGAAGTACTTATGGTTGGTCGCCACAAATTCGACAGCCCGGCAATGCCGGAGCGTGAATATGAGACTTTCCGCATGCGGTTGCTTTTCGAAAAAGGCCCGTTTTTTTATGCAGAGTACAACACCAGGTTATTTTTCCTATTGCTTTCGAGGCCTGCAGACCTGCTTCTGAGCAACGACCTCGATACTCTTTTACCCAATTACCTGGTTCACAAACTGAAACGCATTCCGTTGGTGTACGACAGCCACGAGTATTTCACAGCCACACCCGAACTGGTTGACCGCCCCCGGGTGCAACGCATCTGGAAATGGATTGAAAAAAGCATCGTTCCGAAACTTAAAGACTGTATTACGGTTAACGCCAGCATTGCCAACCTGTTTGAAAAAGAGTACAGGGTGCCCTTCCGCGTTGTCAGGAATATTCCAAATGCCCCAAAACAACAGCAAACCCCTACACGCGAAGAACTTAACCTGCCTGCTGACAAAAAAATCGTGCTTTTACAGGGATCAGGAATTAACATCCAGCGTGGAGCCGAAGAAGCCGTTGAAGCCATGCAATATCTCGAAAATGTTTTACTCCTGGTTGTGGGCGGTGGCGATGTAGTGCCAGTGTTAAAAAACAAAGTAACTGAACTTGATCTGCATGCGAAAGTTAAATTTGTTCCCCGACAAACGCCTGAGAAACTGACGGGGTACACCCGCAATGCCGACCTGGGACTTACCATTGATAAAGACACCAATATAAACTATCGATTCAGTTTGCCCAATAAGCTATTCGATTATATTCATGCCGGGGTGCCGGTGCTTGCCACACCACTGGTTGAACTGAAAAACATTATTCAGCAATACGACATAGGCGGTTTTATCGAAAACCACGATCCGGTGCACATCGCAGCAACCATAAAAAACATGCTTGAGGATGAAAATCGACTTGCACAATACAAAAAAAATACCGCCAAAGCCGCTGCCGAATTAAACTGGGAAACCGAAAAGAAAGTGCTTATCGAAATATTTTCGCCGTATGCCTGATAATCACCTGCATATAGTTTCATTCAGCATTCCTTACCCGGCCAACTATGGCGGGGTGATAGATGTTTTTTATAAACTTGTGGCGTTGCACAAAGCCGGTATAAAAATTCACCTGCATTGCTACCAGTACGACAGGCCTGAAGCCGAAATTCTCAAAAAATACTGCGAAACAGTTGCTTATTATCCCCGCATCACCGGTTTTATTTCACAGCTTTCGCTGAAACCTTATATCGTGGTGAGCCGCCGGTCGGAAATGTTGCTAAAAAACCTGCTTAACGACAATTACCCTATCCTTTTCGAAGGGCTACACAGTTGTTATTACCTGGATCACAAAGCTTTGAAAGGCCGTACACTGATTTATCGCGAAAGCAATATCGAACACGATTATTATTTTAACCTTTTTAAATCGGAGAGTTCGCTGGGGCGAAAATTGTTTTTCCTGGCCGAAAGCCTGAAACTGCGTTTGTACCAGAAGCAACTGCAGCATTCAACCCGTATGCTTGTTGTTTCGCAAACCGACCGCGATTATCTTGCAGCAAAATTTCCGCGCAAAGACGTTGTTTACTTACCAAGTTTTCATGGCAACAACGAGGTGAAGAGCCTGCCCGGCAAAGGCAATTACGTGTTGTACCACGGCAACCTGTCGGTGGGCGAAAACCTGCTTGCTGCCCAATACCTGGTTAAGGAAGTTTTTGACGACCTGCCTGTAAAATTTAAGATTGCCGGCCTCAATCCACCTGCGTCGCTCCGCGGGTTGGTTGCCTTACACCCCAATATGGAGTTGATTCCAAACCCGCCGCAAACCGAAATGGAGCAACTGATCAAAAATGCGCAGGTAAATATCCTGGTTACATTCCAGGCAACCGGCCTGAAGTTAAAGCTGCTTAACACGCTGTACAACGGACGCTGGATGCTGGTAAACCGCGAAATGCTGGCAGGCACCGGGCTCGAAAGCCTGTGTGAAATTGCCGCTGATGCGGATGAAATGAAGAAAAAAATTATTTCGCTTTTCGATACAGAATTTGATCAGAAACAGCTTGGCGCACGTGCCGAAATATTACAAAGCCGGTTTTCGGACGAGCAAAACGCCCGTAGCTTAATCCGGGAAGTATTCAGGTAAGAGCTTCGCGTTTCAGAGCTTCGCGTTTCAATGCTTTGCGTTTCAGGGCTTTGCGTTTCTTTGCTTCGCGTTTCAAGCTTCGCGTTTCAGGGCTTCGCGTTTCAGGCTTCGCGTTTCAGGCTTCGCGTTTCCGGGCTTCGCTTTTCAGGCTTTGCGTTTCAGGGCTTCGCGTTTCAAGGCTTCGTGTTTCAGGGCTTCGCGTTTAAAAGCTTCGCGTTTCAGAGCTATGCGTTTCAAGCTTCGCGTTTCAGAGCTTCGCGTTTCAGGGCTTCGCGTTTCAGGGTTTCAGAGTTCACAATCCCTGCCAGCTGACGCAGTCAGTTCAGGGTTTCAGAGTTCACAATCCGAGATCAACAATACCTGCCTGCTGACGCAGTCAGGCAGGCGCAATCAACAATCGGCATTCCGCAATCTCTAATCCGCAATCCGCATTCCCCAATCAACAATCCCCAATCCGACATCCGACATCAAACATCCAACATCCAACATCCCTACTCCTCCCCGATCCCAATCAGGCCCTCGCCCACCTCAAGCAATTTGCCTTTTTCGCATTTGATGATGCGGGCAGGATATTTTCGGAGTAAGGCATAGTTGTGTGTTGCCATAAATACAGCACGACCGGTTTTGCGGATATCGAAAAGCAACTGCATAATGCCATCCGAAGTCTCCGGATCGAGGTTACCCGTAGGCTCATCAGCAAGCAAAAGTTCAGGATCGTTAATGAGGGCCCGTGCAATAGAAACACGCTGTTGTTCGCCCCCCGAAAGCTGGTGCGGCATTTTAAATCCTTTGGTGATCAGCCCGACTTTATCAAGTACTTCGTTCATGCGGTGGCGCATAGCGTCAGCATCCTTCCAACCGGTGGCCTTCATCACAAAAATCAGGTTGTCGTTAACGCTGCGGTCGTTCAGCAACTGGAAATCCTGGAAAACGATACCAATTTTACGCC
>CAYNVK010000185.1:0-6597 GCA_964400395.1 uncultured Lentimicrobiaceae bacterium
ACCAGTTTCTTGAAAGATGTACTGAGCGTGAGGTCCATATCACCCGGAATTTCGACCACGGTAAGCGCCGAAGTATCCTTTGCGGCTGCAGGCGATGTGCTTGCCGGCATCAGGCTGTTTAAATCCATCAGGTTCGAAGTAGTAGTAAGTGTACCTTTCAGCACGGCATTCTTTTTCATCACGTAAGGGATATAATTTTCGACCTTGCCATTGGCTGAAAGATCGTTTTTCCCTATGGTCATCGCCAGGCCCGAAAGCTGGGCATATGCCGGCGTAAAATCAAGCCTTGCCTTGCTGATATTTACAGGCTGCGGAACTTCAGTGCCCTCGTACACCAGTTTGTCGACAGCAGCAAACCCTGAAGCCTTAAACTGGTCGTAGGCGCCCTTTTCGATGGCCGATATTTTGCCGCTGAAAGCCATATCGGCAGTAATGACACCTGATACTTTCGTGTTATCACCTAAGGGATAAATTTTCGAAACATTTGCCAGGTTTACCGTACCCTTCACTGTAGCATTGATGTCGGGATCCGAAACAGGGGTTCGTACTGCCAATGTAATGTCGACGGGGTTTTGCATCATACTCAGGTGCATTCGTGGCACATCAACCGTAGTGTGATCCATCACTCCGTCGGGATTGGCAATGGCTGCCTGCAGGTTAACATCCGAAACATTTCCGGGTAGCCCGGGATAACTGAAACTCCCGTCGGCAACTTTTAAATTCACGGCAAAGGCCGGTATCGACACATCGTTGTAAAGTCCTTTCACAAACCCGTCGAAAGCCATGGTGCCCGAGGTTTTTACATTTTCAAAATCTTTAGCGTAAATGGCAGGTATGAGTGAGAGAAAAGCCTTAAACGTATTTTCTTTTGCGGCAAATTTTATGTCCATGTTATATCCATTATCAGGCATGGCAAAAAAGCCATCGGCTTTAATGTTCAGGTCATTGAGCCTGAGATTGCCGTCCTTAAATGTAAATGTCCAGGTGCTGAGATTGGCATTCAGCAGGGTGGTGATTTCACCGGTGGTTTTGCTCATATACCGGATCCCGTCGTAATCGGCTGTAATATCTTTAACCACCGCTTTTATATCCAGCGAAGTAATATCGGCTGTCATATCGCCACTCATGGTCCCGGTTAAACCGTCCAATGCCAGCATGGTTGGTATTTCGGCATCGTCGTAAACCATTCGCATATCGCTGATGCTTACTTTATTCAGATACACTTTAAAAGTTGATGGCGTTGAAACCGTATCGGCAGTGGCCGAGGGTTTCATCACATCCCAGTTCACCTTGCCGTTTTTCAGCACTTTGAAAAGGAAGCGGGGAGCCTTGAGGTCAATTTGTTTCACTTTATATTCGCTGCCGCCAAAAACGCTCGCCAGGTCGAGGGTAAGCGACAGGCCAGGAATAGATGCCAGCGTATCAGCACTAAAATCGTCTGTACCTTTCACTACCAGGTTTTTTACTTTTACGGTTAAATCGGGGAAATGGCGGATCAGGGAGAGCCCAACCCCATCGAATGTTACAACAGCATTCAGGTTTTTATTAATCTCCGACTGAACAGTTTTTTGAATTTTACCCTTGAATAAAAATGGCAGGGCAATAATAACCAGTAAAAGAAGCCCGATAACAATGGCTGAAATTTTCAATGCTTTTTTCATAGCAGCGAGTGAATTAATATAAAAATAAACGTGGAATTACCGACTTTAGTCTACAGTTTCGCTGATCTGTTGCGAAGTAAATGATCAGCAATAACAAGAGCTGCCATGGCTTCAACAATAGGAACTGCACGGGGAACCACGCAAACATCGTGCCTGCCTTTGGCTGCAAGTTCAATATTTTCGCCTGTGCTGGTTACCGACTGCTGGGCCTGTAAAATGGTTGCAATGGGTTTGAAAGCAACTTTAAAAATAATATCGCTGCCATTGCTTATGCCACCCTGTATACCGCCCGAGTGGTTAGTTACAGTGCGTATTTCGCCTTTTTCGTTGGCAGTAAAAATATCGTTATGTGTTGATCCACGCATGGACGGAGCATTAAATCCTTCACCATACTCGAAACCTTTAGCGGTATTAATGCTCATGGCAGCTTTGGCCAGGTCGGCCTGCAGTTTGTCAAAAACAGGCTCGCCCAGTCCCGGCGGCACACCATCAATAATACAGGTTATAACTCCCCCCGTGGTATCCCCTTCCTTTTTAAGCCGGGTGATGAGGTCAATCATTTTATCTGATGCCTCAGTGTCAGGGCAACGTACCAGGCTTTCTTCAATTTTATCGAGCTGATCGATGGTAAAACCTTTGTCGCTTTTAACTTCACCAATACTGCTCACAAATGCTTTAACCCTTATGCCGGAATGACGGAGCAAAAGTTTTGCAATGGCACCACCGGCCACCCGCGACAGGGTTTCGCGGGCCGAAGACCGGCCACCGCCACGGTAATCGCGAAATCCATATTTGCTATCGTAAGTAAAATCGGCATGCGACGGACGGTATGCATTTTTGAGATGATCATAGTCGGAACTATGCTGATCCTTATTCCTGATTTCGAAGGCAATAGGCGAACCGGTTGATCGGCCTTCGAAAACGCCCGAAAGTATTTCGATGGCATCTTTTTCATCCCGCGGAGTAGTCATTTCCGACTGCCCCGGACGGCGTCGGTTAAGTTCCTGCTGAATAAATTCCACATCGATGTGAAGCCCGGCCGGGCAGCCATCAATAATGCCTCCGAGGGCAATGCCGTGCGACTCGCCAAAAGTGGTGAGCCTGAATACTGTTCCGAATGTGTTAGCTGACATAATAATGCAAAGGTACACAATATCTGCATTTGGTCAGGAGGCAGGAAACGGCAGGCTTCATTTTTAACTATCCGCTCAATTTGGCAGGGATGGTCATAAAAAAAGCCCCTTCCGGGGCTTTGATTGTTTATTGCTGTTCGCGGGCAACACTCCGCAGAATTTTCGCCTTGGCTTCGAGCGAAGCAAGTTCTTCTTTGGCTCTTGCTATTTTGGTTTCGAACTCAGCCTTCAACAGGTTTGCCTGTTTCGACTTGGCAAAGAACCCAATATTGTTTTCCCAAAGCAGGATTTCCTCTTTGAGGCTATCAATCTTGGCTTGTAAGCCCGAACGTTCGCGGTTTATAATGCGGCCGGCATCAGGCTGATCCTTCACATTTTCGAACCGTGAGCGGTAGTTCATCTGGCTTGCTTCCTGCGAATCAACCTTTAGCTTATCGTATATTTTATTCACTGCCGACTTAAATTCAGCCTGGATGCGATCTTTCTCCTTGATGGGCACATGACCGGTTTCCATCCACTGGCGCTGCAGTTCCTTTACTTTAGTAAGGCTTTCCTGGCGATTTTCGCTGTATTCAAAGGCATTGAGTTTGCTGATGATTTCAAGCTTGATCTGCAGGTTACCACCTTCGCTGGCTTGCAGGCCTTTGAAATGCTCATTTTTTGCATTGAAGAATTCATCACAGGCTGTGCGGAAGCGTTTCCAGATTTTTTCGCTGTGTTTACGGGGTACAGGGCCTATTTTTTTCCACTCGTCCTGAAGACGGATCAGTTCGCGGGATGAATTTTTCCAGTCGGTGCTCAGTTTATGTGCTTCAGCCTGCAGGCAAAGCTCAACTTTCATATTGTAATTGTTGAGCTGCTGATCTTTAAGCTTGCTGAAATATTCCTTTTTATTCGAAAAATAAAGATCCAGCTGGGCTTTAAAACGATTCCAGACTTCGTTGTTCACTTTCTGGGGAGCCTGGCCAACAGATTTCCACATCTTGAGCAGTTCGTTTACCTGCTGGGTGCTGTCCTGCCATTGTTTGATGGAGTTAAACTCGGTAGCTACCAGTTGCTCAGCTTTTTCGCAGAGCAGCACTTTAGCTGCGTAGTTTGCTTCGAGGTCGCCTTGTATCTTTTTGTAAAAATCGTGGCGGCGGTCGTTAATTTTTTCGGTAGCCGTTTTAAAACGATCCCAAACTTCTTCGCGTTTATCCTGGGCAACAGGTCCAATCTCTTTCCACTCTTCGTGCAGTTCCTGCAGGCGTTTGAATGATTGCGATATGGAGGTTTCGAGTACGAGTTCTTCTGCCTTCTCGCAAAGTTCTATCTTGCGTTCGAGATTTTTACGCAGATCAAGATCCTTGAGCTCTTTGTTTATCTTAACCTTATCGAAGAATTTTTCGATCAGGAAATGATAATTCTGCCATAAACCCTGGGCTTCGGTTTTGGGAACCATCCCGATTCCTTTCCAGGTATCCTGCAATGCTTTAAATTCGTCGTATGTCTTTTTGAGGGTTTCTTCTGAGTTGATCAGCGATTTCAGCTCCTCAAGGATTTTCTTTTTGGCTTCCAGGTTTTGGAGTTTAACCTTTTCCTGGTCTTCCGTATAGCGGAATTTATTGTGTTTATATATTCCGAAAGCGGCTTTAAAACGTTCTTCGAGCGGATCTGAAATTTCAAAATTTTCAGCTTCTTCGCTTGCTGCAGCATCCTGGTACATTTCCTGACGCTCCTTGTTCGAAAGCGCAAGGTATGCAACCTTTATCTGGGCTACTTTCGATTTAATATCATTAACATCCTCATTCTGAACAGTTTCTTCGAGCAGGCTCACCAATTGTTCGCGATCCATGTGCGCATAATCAATGCCCGAGGTTTCAAGGGCAGCAACTTCGGCATCAATAACTTCGTCGATGGCTTCTGCTTCATCCGCAACTTCCGGAGCAATTTCAGGTTCAGCAACAGCTTTGGTTGCTTTTGTTTTTGCTGCTGATTTTGTTTTCGTTTCAACCACGGGAGTAGCTTCAACTTCATTTACAACAATTTCTTCAGCAGCTTCAACTTTTAAAGCAACTTCTGGTTCGGCAGCAGTAACTAATTGGGCTTCGGGGCCGGCAACTGTTTCGGTGATTGTTTCAGCGACAGCTTCAACTTCAGCTTTAGTTTCTTCAGTTTCAGTTGCGGGAGCAACTTCAGCTTGTGTTTCAACTGTTTCAGTTACAGGCGCAACTTCAGCAATGGCCTTTTCAGTTTCCACGACTGTTTGCGTTGGTATTTCGGTTACTGCGCTTACAGGAATTTCCTGCTGTGAATTCTCCTCCTGGTTAAGCACGGGTGCCTGCTCAGGATTTTGATCGGGATGTTTGGTGGATTCCATCTGTTAATGAGTTAGTAATTAAACTATTGATCAGGATTAAATAAAACCCGCTACTTCTTTCGAATAGCGGTTGTATGTTACTCTCTTTCGAGAATGGTAAGTCGTACTATGCTTGTTTCGGTATTATAAGGCTGCAAATTTAACAACATTTCGATAAGTAGATCAATTTATTATAAATTGATTGACAGTGAGGCTTAGTGGGTTTTTAACTGCCGAACCGGTATCTCAATATCCAACGCATCAAAATGCAGAACGGTTAAAGATAATGTAACCCACATTTATGAAAAAAGAGACCGGGATGCTATTTCCGTAATAATTTAAGGAAGCGCTGAGCGGGCCGATGGGCGTGTTATAAGCAAAGCTTGCTGACAACACCTGGTGTAAAGCAGGAAAAAGTTCGCTTTTAACCACCTGCTGCGAGCTGTTACTGCTCAATTCACGAATCGGGGCCATCAGGAAAGCTTCCGCACGAAAATCGAGATTTTTACTGATGCTCAACACATTGCGCATACCCAGCGAGAGAAAACCGGTAGGCCTGAAAACCGACTGGTAAACGGTTGCCATTTCGTACAAAGGGCAATAAATGGGCATAAAAAGCGTGGTTGAGGTAAAGTTTCGGAAACTATCGAGGTTATTGGCCTGGAATTCGAAATTAACGCCCGGTTTGTACACTTTACCAACGCTGAAGTACTTGTCGTACAGAAATTTAAAGATAAAATAATTGTGATTCTTAGCGTAATTCCCCTGGAGTACTGAGGTAGTTCCGGGGTAGTGTTTCTCAAGACCGCTCACAAACTGTAAGCTGGTATACACTCTGTAGCCCTGGTTTGAGTATTGTTTTCGGTTGAGGGTATTAAATTCCATTTCCACATATGGGCTAATGAAATTGAATTTCGTTTTATCTTCCTTGTCCTCAGTTGTAGGCGAATTTGTTTGAAAATAATCGGATCGGTTTAAACCGAATGTTAAACCGGTTTCGAGTTTTCCTTTGTAGGTGATGGGGAAACCCATATCAAGCCTGAAGTGGGTATTGTTTTCGTAGAGGTACGAAGGGGTGGCATCAACAAATAAGAAAGAGCCGGTACGGAAATAATTGAACTGGTTAAAGGTATATTCCGCTTCAACATATTTTGGTTTTTTGCCTGCCAGTTCAATACGACCACCTGCAAGCGCCGAATTATAAAATCGCCCGAACGAGCCGTTGACCCTTGCTGTATAAGCCGCTTTCTTCCATAAACTATACTTGAGTTGCAGGAAAATTTCGTTGCTTCCGCCCGACGACAGGCTTCCGCCGAAGTTGGCATTGATCCCTTTTTCATACTGCGCATCCATTTTCAGTCTATACCTCAATACGGTAGTATCATATACCAGCGTAGGGAATGCCGATTTTAACCGGTCTTCGCCCAATACTTTAAAGTACGCCGATTTAACCTGGTTAATGTTC
>CAYNVK010000186.1:0-6586 GCA_964400395.1 uncultured Lentimicrobiaceae bacterium
TAAAAAGCTATTTCATAACCGCCTGGCGGTACCTCACACGTCATAAAACCTACTCAGTTATTAACATAGCGGGCTTGAGTATTGGCCTTGCCTGCGCCATGCTTATTCTTTTATATGTTAAGGACGAAGCAAGTTTTGATAAGTTTCATAAAAATGTAAATAACGTTTATAGGATTGTAACGCTCTCAAAGTTCGGGGGCACTTACCACAAGGATAGCAATACGGGTTTCCTGCAAGGCCCGCGGTTTGCAAAAAATGTACCTGGCATACAATCCTTTGTCCGCGTGCAGAGCGGATCGGAGGACATTAAAAACGGCACCGAAGTTCAGTCGCAGGATTTACTCTATGTCGATACGAGTTTCTTTTCCGTATTTTCATTTCCACTGATCAACGGAAATCCGGCAACGTGCCTGTCGGAGCCACATTCCATCGTATTATCCGAAGATGCCGCAATAAAGCAATTCGGCAAAACCGATGTTGTTGGTAAAACAATGATGCTGAAGGATGACAGCGTATTTGTGCCGTACAAAGTTACCGCGGTTGCCAGAAGATGTCCCCAGAATTCATCCATACAATTTTCAGTATTATTACCATTCCGGGAATCGGAAACCGATGCCAAAAACAGCGAGAACTGGTTTAATTTTTTCCTGAACACTTTTGTGGTGTTAAACCCCAATGCAAACCTGCAAACGGTCGAGAATCAGATGCAGTCATTTTTCGTGAGGGATGCAGGAGCAGCTTACAAGGAAATGGTTGAAAAATACCTGAATGGCTATGATGAAGGCATGGGCACCTATTCGTTGCAACCGTTTACTGATATGCATATGAGTACGGAACTGCCTTCGCAGAATGGTCTGCAAAATGCCAGTAACCCGATGTATTCCTACATTCTCTCAGGAATTGCTTTGTTTGTACTGCTTATTGCCTGTATCAATTTCGTGAACCTCACCATTGCACGCTCCCTAAAACGCGCCAAAGAAATAGGCGTTCGCAAAGTGATTGGAAGCGACAGGAAACAATTGATATTCCAGTTCTTAGGCGAATCCTTTTTACTTTGTTTTGTCGCTTTTACACTGGCCTTGTTTCTGGTCGAGCTGAGCCTGCCTGTTTTTAACAACCTGGCAAACAAAGCGCTGTCATTTTCGTACCTGTTCGATGCAAAATTAATTGGCACATATATCGCGCTCTTCCTTTTAACAGGTTTGCTGGCCGGATTTTATCCTGCCTTGGTGTTGTCGGGCTACAAACCCGTTGAGACCTTATACAGCCGCTTTAATCTTGCCGGCAAAAACTACCTGCAAAAATCGTTGGTGGTGTTACAGTTTGCGCTGGCTTCGTTCCTGATCATTGGAACATTTACCATTTACAGGCAGTTTAATTTCCTGACCAAAACCGACCTAGGTTACGACGACCGCAATATTGTTGTGGTAAGCAAAGAAGGGCTCAAACATAGCGAAGCTGCAACTTTCAAAGCCGAATTACTCAAAAACCCTAACATTGTTGACGTTGCGCCAAAAAACAGTGGGTTTTGGGGTACCTCCGCAAAAGTAGCCAGCGATTCAGTGATCAATTTTGCTTACGAAACGGTTGATGAATCCTACATCCCTACAATGAAAATTCCGCTGGTACAAGGCAGGAATTTCTCTGCTTCCAATCCGTCAGATGCTGCCAAAACAATTTTGGTTAACGAAGCATTCGTAAAAAAAGCCGGCTGGAAAAACCCCATAGGCGAAACCGTGAACTTTTACTACCGGGACAATGAAATTTACCAGGTAATCGGGGTTGTAAAAGATTATCATTACGCTGCTTTGAATCAGAAAATTGGCCCGCAAATGTTTACAATGAAAAATTCAAACGGGTACGGAAACTTCAATATTAAAATTAAGCCGGGCAACGAAACCGCGAGTCTTAAGTTCATACAGGAAAAATTCAGGGAATTCTTCCCGTTGAGCCCTTATTCCTATATTTTTAAGGACGAACAAAGAATAAAGGACTACGAGTCGGAAGCCAAATGGAAGCAGATTATTTTGTTTGGAGCAATCCTTACCATTTTTATTTCATGTATAGGGTTGTTCGGATTATCGGTTCTGGCGGCAGAGAAAAGAACAAAAGAAATTGGCATCCGAAAAGTGCTGGGAGCTTCGGTAAGCAACGTTGTTACCAAACTCTCGAAAGATTTCTTACTGCTTGTTTCCATCGCTTTAATCATTGCCATTCCACTTTCGTGGCTTGCTTCTGAAAAATGGCTTCAGAATTACCCTTACCGGACTACCTTAGACTGGTGGCTTTTTGCACTGGCCAGCCTGCTCGTTATACTTGTGGCACTTTTTACTGTCAGTTTCCAGGCCATTAAAGCCGCGATTGCCAATCCTGTTAAGTCATTGCGGACGGAGTAAAACAGAAGAGTTTACGACAAAAGGTAACATTATGCTTAGGAACTATTTCAAAATCGCTTTCAGAAACTTCACGAAAAACAAGGTTTTTTCGCTTATCAATATTTCAGGACTTGCCATTGCCATCAGCGCTTCGCTGGTAATTTATCTGATTGTACAGTTCGAATTCAGTTTCGAGAAATCAAGAAAAGATGCTGACAGGATTTACCGGGTAGTTACCGATATCACATTCCCGGGAGAGGCACTTTTTAGAAATTCGGGTGTACCAATGCCAATGCCGAAGGCTGTCCGAAGCGAGCTGCCTGGAATAGAAATAGCTACCCATTTTGTTACTGCTTATGAGCCAAAAATAAGTGTTCCTGCCGGAAATCAGCCTCCGACTATTTACAAAAAGCAATCCGACGTGGTGTATGCTGATGAATTCTATTTTTCAATGTTTGAATACAACTGGCTGGCTGGATCGAAGCTTACCGCGCTCAAAGATCCTAACCAGGTGGTGATCACAGAGGAAAAAGCTAAAACATTTTTCGGTAATATTTCCCCTGCTGATATAATCGGGAAACAGATATTTTTTAACGATAGCATTGTAACCACTGTTTCAGGCATCGTTAAAGCTCCTGCTGACAAAGCTACCAACTTCCATTTCAGTGAATATATTTCACTGGCTACGTTGATGAGTACAAATCTGAAGAATGATTTTGGTGGCGATGAATGGCAAAATGTAAATTCCGCTTCGCAGTTTTTCGTGAAACTGAAACCGGGAATAAAACCTGAGCAGTTGAATGCAAAGTTTGCCGGGCTGAGAAAAAAATATTTAGAGCAAAAACCCGGTGAAAAGGATGATACAAAAAATCATTTGCAGGCATTAACCGATATTCATTTTAATCCGGAGTACGATGCAATCGACCAACGCCAGGCGCATAAGCCAACTTTATACGGACTGATGGCAGTTGCTGCATTTCTTCTGTTGCTCGGATGCATTAATTTTATCAACCTTACCACGGCGCAGGCGGCCCAGCGCGCAAAGGAAATCGGAATCCGAAAAACACTGGGCAGCAGCAAAGGGAACCTGATTATACAATTTCTGGTCGAAACGTTTCTGCTTACATTAATTGCAACCGTTTTTTCAATTGTAATAACTCCCTGGCTGCTTAAAGTGTTTTCAGATTTTATTCCTCCCGAAATAACCATGGCTTCGGTAAACCAGGTTCATGTGTGGCTGTTTTTATCGGTTCTTATTTTACTGATGACATTTTTATCCGGATTTTATCCGGCGGTAATCCTTACAAAATTTAAACCTGTCACCGTTCTGAAAAATCAGGTTGGCAGCGGATCGGCACAAAGCCGCAGCGCATGGTTCAGAAAAACGCTTACTGTAACTCAGTTTGTAATTGCACAATTTCTTGTAATCGCAACATTGGTAGTGAGTAAACAAATTAACTATTCGCTAAACAAAGATCTTGGCTATAAAAAAGAAGCAATCGTTACTTTCAATACAATATGGAATTTCTTTTCGAACAAAGAAGACAACCGGCGATTTGCTCTTTTTGAGAAGCTGAAATCGATACCCGGAATCGAAAAAGCAAGCCTTGGCGGCTCTGCGCCCGCTCATAACGGTGCATCCTCAACCACCATGAAAGTATTTAATGGAAAGAAAGAACAGGAACTTATGGTGGAAACGATGAATGCTGACCCGGAATATTTCGGCATTTATACAATGAAACTGGTGGCTGGAAAACTTCCGGAACAAAGTGATACAACAAAAGAATACCTGGTTAACGAATCATTTGCCAAAGCTTTCGGGTATGCCAATCCGGCTGATATTATCGGCAAAAATGTTGAACGGGGCAGAGACAAAATTCCGATTGTGGGAGTACTGGCTGATTTCCAGACTAAATCAACTCATGATCTGATAAAACCTCTGGCCTTTTCAAGTGCCCGCAAAAACAGCTATGTTATACACCTGGCATTGAAATCCGAAGCCGGTTCGCCGGGACAATGGAAAGCCACACTGGCAAAGGTGGAAACTGAATATAAAAAACTCTACCCTGATGATGAATTCAAAATCAATTTCTTCGACGAAACCATTGCTTCTTTTTATAAGCGCGAACAGGATATTTCACGCCTCCTGAACTGGTCGGCAGGCTTGTGCATTTTTATCAGTTGCCTGGGGCTTTTCGGACTGGTGATATACACCACCAATACCCGGACCAAGGAAATCGGAGTTAGAAAAGTATTAGGTGCTTCGGTAGCACAGATAGTCACACTTTTATCAAAAGACCTGGTTTCACTCGTTTTAGTTGCATTTGTTATAGCAGCTCCACTCGCCTGGCTGGCCATGAATAAATGGCTTCAGGATTTTGCGTTCAGGACCCAAATCAGCTGGTGGGTATTTGTAGTTTGTTGTGTTGGCATGCTGCTGATCGCTCTTTTTGTACTAAGTATCAGGACTATAGGTGCTGCACTGGCCAATCCTGTGAAATCATTGCGAACCGAGTAAAGCAAAATAGTTTACGAACCGATTAATTTTTAAGCCATGATAAAAAACATCCTGCTTATAGCACTCCGTAATTTTAAAAAGGACAAATGGTACAGCCTGCTAAATGTGCTGGGACTCACCATCGGTATAACTTTCAGCCTTTTCCTGATTTTTTATGTTACCGACGAACTGAATTACGACCGCTACCACGAAAAGGCCGATCGTATTTACAGGATCGCTTCCTATATTCAGGAACGTGACAAAAACACCAACTGGCCTTATACCCAGCTTCCGCTTGCATCCACGCTAAAAAAGGATTTCCCTGAAGTTGAAGAATCGGCCCGACTCCTTAACCGTGAAAGAACCTTGTTCAAATTTGGCGAAAACAGTTTTTACGAAACCAAGATATATTATGCTGACAGCACCGTTTTCAACATATTCTCATACAAGTTTCTGGAAGGAAATCCTGCCCATGCGCTCAACGAACCCAACAGCATTGTAATCTCAAAAACGCTAGCCGATAAGTACTTCGGGAAAAACTCGCAGGCTGTTGGCAAATCATTAAAGACCGTGTATGATGTGTACAAAGTAACCGGGGTTATTGCGGATGTGCCTCAGAATTCGCATATCCGTTTTGATATGCTGATTTCCATATCCACCATCCTGAAAGGCCGCAATATAGGTCAGGATAACTGGGGTGGATTTAACAACTTTACGTATGTATTGCTGAAGCCCGGCGTAAATGTAGATGCTTTCAATAAGAAATTGCTGCCTATGTACGATAAATATATGAAGGCAATTTTTGAGCAGTACCATGTAAAAGTCAGGTACGAAGCACAGCCAATAACATCCATTCACCTGCATTCGGATTTGGAAGGCGAGCCCGAAGAATTGGGCAGCATGTCGTACATCTGGATTTTCTCAGCCGTGGCTTTCTTTATGATGCTGATTGCCTGTATTAATTACATGAACCTTACAACGGCACGATCGGCACGCAGGGCAAAGGAAATCGGGATCCGGAAAGTAACCGGATCATCGAAAAAGCAGTTGGTGTTGCAATTCCTGGGCGAGTCGCTACTCACAGCTTTTATCGCTGTATTAATCAGCGCCCTGCTCGTTTTACTATTGCTGCCGTATTTCAATTCCATTTCGGGCAAAGCGTTTACCTTACATACCCTCATGCAGCCTTTTAACACCTTGCTGCTGTTGAGTATCGGCCTGTTTACCGGGTTGGTTGGCGGCAGCTACCCGGCATTTTACCTTTCGGGATTTAAACCGGTAAGCATTTTAAAAGGAGCGCTTTCATCCGCATCGGGCAATGTAAACCTGCGCCGTACCTTGGTGGTACTGCAGTTTACCATTTCCATGATTATGCTCATCTGTACCTGGGTGGTGTATTCGCAACTCAATTATCTGCAAAAAATTGACCTTGGTTTCAGTAAGGAACAGGTTATGACGGTAACGGTGAATACCGGCGAAGACGAGCGCCATAAGATTTATGCTATGAACAACGAATTCCGCGCCATGCCCGGCATTAAAGATGTGGGCACCGGAAGTGCATATCCCGGAAGCGGAAACATCAACCTTAATCTTTTCACCGTACAAACCAATACGGGTTACGCTGACAAAGGTATCGAGACCTACCAGATTGATGAGAATTTTATAGGAACACTCGGTATTAAAATTGTAAAGGGGCGTAATTTTTCATCCCTGG
>CAYNVK010000187.1:0-2680 GCA_964400395.1 uncultured Lentimicrobiaceae bacterium
ATCTTTTATTACGCAATAGGCAATCAACAATCCGCAATCAACAATCAACAATCAAACATCCCTGTCAGCTATCGCCGTCAGGCAAGCGCAATCCGCGATCCGAAATCCGACATCCGCAATTCCTTAATCCCCAATCTTTCTCAAATCTGTTTCCTGATGCCTTGTGCAATAATGATACTTCGGCGTGCGTCCTCGAGGCCAAACCCGTTGCCGGCCAGTATTTGTTCGTAGCTGCGGGTATGCAGGTCGGTAAAACCTTCGCTGAATTCAACTTCTTCGCCATCAACCGTTATGGACCGATAGGTACGTTTGCCTGCTGCTTTGGCCTGTTCGGGCAGATGATCGGCGTTGATGCTCAGTTGCCAGTCAACATTTGCTTTTTCCAGCCCGAGGAAACCGGAGGCATGGTCGCTTTCGTGCACCTGCACCTTGTTTTCGGTAACATCGCCAAATATCCAGGTGAGCATATCAAAAAAATGAATACCGATGTTGGTAGCAATGCCCCCCGAACGCGACAGGTCACCTTTCCAGGATATCTGGTACCATTTGCCCCGACTGGTAATATAATTGAGTTTTACATCATACACCTTGTCAGCAGGGCCGTTTTTAATTTTTTCGCGCAAAGCGATAATAGCTGGATGCAGCCTTAACTGCAGAATTGTATAAATCCGTTTGCCGGTTTCATTTTCAAGTTCGGCCAATGCATCAAGGTTCCATGGGTTGAGTACCAGCGGCTTTTCGCAAATGGCATGGGCATCGCTTCGCAGGGCGAGGCGCATATGGGCATCGTGCAGGTAGTTGGGCGAGCAGATGCTGATATAATCAATTTTATAGCCTGCACCTTTCCTTCGCAACTTGTCCAGGTGCCTGTCGAAACGCTCAGGTTCGGTAAAAAAACTGGCTTCAGGAAAATAACTGTCCATAATGCCAACACCGTCGTAGCGGTCGAGGGCGGCTACCAGGTTGTTACCGGTTTCTTTAATGGCTTTCATGTGCCTGGGGGCGATATAACCACCTGCCCCGATAAGCCCGAAATTGTAAGGATGATCTGACATGCTTGTAAAGTATATTGAAATTGTACTCCTGTTAACGGGGTGCAAAGGTAGGATTTTTATTTATAGCCGGAATGGAAACCAAGTTGCCGGGTAACATGCAGCATGAAAAATTCTATCTGAGCTAAATGAAATTTTAATCTATTTCCCTGATCCGAACTGGTATTATGGCTTCCGATCTTATTAAAAAAGCAGCCCTTCCTGGTGATAATTCGGAAAAAATGCCTATCTTTCTCATATTTAGTGATCAGATGTTTGTTTAAACTGCTGAAATACAGTCGCAAAAAATATTTTTTTAAAAAGAAGTGTAAGATGTACAATTATTGAATTCTTGTTGTATCTTAGCAGCATAAAAAATAAGTGTAAAAATAACGCTTATATAAACAAGTTCTAAAGATCAGCTGATTAATCGCTAAAAATCGGATCAAATGGCAGTGTTGGACAGGATCCTTTTCATCATCATCTTTCTGTGCCTAGCGGGCATAGTTACCTGGGTTTTGAAACCTGGTAAGGACAATCCAAGCGACTATTTTTTATCGGGCCGCATCCTTCCCGAATCGGTGATGGGAATTGATTTAGGGAATGGAGCTATTAGGCTTTTATTGCAAACGGGGATTTTCACCCAGCCGGGCGGCCTCAAAGGAATTTTGACCATTTCGGTATTACTGCCGAATATACATATTAAACATGGGTTTACAGACTTTTCGGTGTTGGAAGAGCAAATTGGTGCAGTTGGCAACAAATGGATTGGATGGCATGTTGTAAATTCGCCGGGAGTTTAAGTAGTTTGTTTTGCTTTCAATGCTTATTTTTGGATAGCAGATCGTGACAACCACACCCGGATGTTTAATCATAAAATTTAAAATTATGCTCGAAGAAATTATTCATAGTCAGTTTAATGTAGATGTATACAACAAATACTCACCCTACCTGGTGGCTGTTGATTGTATCATCTTCGGATTTATGGATGGGGAACTGAAACTTTTAATCATCAACCGTAAGTTTGAGCCCGCCAAAGGCAAATGGTCGCTGATGGGTGGCTTCGTGGGTCCTGATGAAAGTATGGATGAAGCTGCTTATCGTGTACTCTATGAACTCACCGGGCTGCAAGACCTGAAAATGGTACAGCTGTATACGCATGGTGAAGTGGATCGCGATCCCGGAGCCCGTGTAATATCAACTTCGTATTACACGCTCATCAAAATGCAGGATATTGACCAGGCGCATTCAGCCGAAAACGGAGCCAGGTGGTGCCCGATTAATGAACTGCCGGAACTGATTTTTGACCATATGAAAATGGTCGAAATGGCATTAAACAGCCTGCGCAATGAAGCACACCACAAACCGATTGGTTTCGAATTGCTTCCCGAGAAATTTACACTGCCACAGCTGCAATCGCTCTACGAAAGTATTTACCAGGAACAGCTGGACAAACGCAATTTCAGGAAACAGATCCTCGACACCGGCTTGCTCATAAAATTAGATGAAAAGGATAAAGATTCATCAAAAAAAGGAGCCTTTTACTATAGGTTCGATCATAAAAAATACCAGAAACTTGTTGGAGAGGGATTTCTTTTCCAGCTTAAAGGGAAAAAAGAACCGCTTATCAGGAATTTGCAGGAGCCTCT
>CAYNVK010000187.1:2780-6583 GCA_964400395.1 uncultured Lentimicrobiaceae bacterium
ATTAATAAACTTACATAAAATGAATAAAACTAAAGACTCAGAAGTTTGGTTTGTAACCGGAAGTCAGCATTTGTATGGGAAAGAAACCCTTAAACAAGTGGATATTGATTCCGAAACCATTGCCAACGCATTAAACGCGTCGTCCAAAATACCGGTAAAAATTGTATTTAAGCCTGTGGTAACCACGCCTGCCGAAATTTATGATATTTGCCTGGCTGCCACTACCGATAAAAACTGCATCGGTCTGATCACCTGGATGCATACCTTTTCGCCAGCCAAAATGTGGATAGGAGGGTTGAGTGTCCTCAATAAACCTTTCTTACACCTTCATACCCAATTTAACCGCGACATTCCCTGGAATGAGATTGACATGGATTTCATGAACCTGAACCAATCCGCTCATGGCGACAGGGAATTCGGCTTTATATGTACCCGCCTGCGGTTGAACCGCAAGGTGGTGGTTGGCCATTGGCAGGATGAAAAAGTAGTGGACAAAATTGCCGTATGGACCCGTGCCGCCATGGGGTACAACGAATCGAAAGGATTAAAAATTTGCCGGTTTGGCGACAATATGCGCGAAGTTGCCGTAACCGAAGGCGACAAAGTAGAAGCTCAGATAAAACTGGGTTGGCAAATCAGTTATCACGGAGTCGGAGAGTTGGTTGAAAGTGTGGATGCAGTTACTGAAACTGAGGTTGATGAACTGATGAAAGAATATAAAGCCAATTATACTGTTGCAAGCACTGAACTGGAGAATATCCGTTACCAGGCTAAAATAGAAATTGGCATGAAACGCTTCCTCGATAAATACAATTACAAAGCTTTTACCACTAACTTCGAGGACCTCACTGGTTTGAAACAATTACCTGGCCTGGCATCGCAACGATTGATGGAGCAAGGGTACGGTTTTGGTGCCGAAGGCGACTGGAAACAATCAGCCATGGTGCGTATTATGAAAGTAATGTCGCAGGGTTTAAAAGGTGGTTGCTCGTTTATGGAAGATTACACCTACCATCTGGATCCAAAACAACCTGCCGTACTGAGTGCCCACATGCTTGAAATTTGTCCTTCGGTAGCTGAAAGCAAACCAAGTATCGAGGTGCATCCGCTGGGTATAGGAGGCAAAGATGCCCCGGCACGCTTCGTATTTAATGTTCCCGAAGGAAAAGGAATCAATGCTACTTTGGTGGATATGGGTGGCCGTATGCGCATGATTGTTAACCCGGTTACCGTTGTTAAACCCGAAGCACTTCCCAAATTGCCGGTTGCCCGTGCTTTATGGGTTCCCGAACCTAACCTCGAAATTGGTGCTCATGCCTGGATTTTAGCAGGTGGTGCTCACCACACCAGTTTTAGCATGGCATTAAACACCGAATATATGGAGGACTTCGCCGAAATGATGGGTGTTGAGTTTGTTATCATCGACAACGATACCAACATTCGTGAGTTCAAAAAGGAACTGAAATGGAATGATGCTGCTTATATGCTAGGGAAACCACTGCAATAAATGAGTAAGCCGGAGTATCAGTGCGATATCTCCGGCTTTCTTTTAAAGAAGTAAAATCAAAAACCTAATACATTTAATATGAATTGGACCTCGAATGAATTTATTTGGCTCGACTGGGTGATTATCGTAGTCGGGATTGTGGCCGTAGCATGGGCTGTATGGCGTTCTATACAAAAACATAAACGCATGCAGCAGGGAGCCGACAGCGAAGATTACCTGTTCGGAAAAGGTGAGCCATGGTATGTAATTGGTGCAGCTATTTTTGCTGCAAACATTGGTTCGGAACACCTGGTGGGTCTTGCCGGTACCGGGGCTAAATCAGGCGTAGGTATGGCGCATTGGGAAATGCAAGGCTGGATGATACTCATCCTGGGTTGGCTCTTTGTTCCTTTTTACCAGCTGATGAACAGTAAGTTAGGGAAAATCATTACTATGCCCGACTTCCTCAAAAATCGCTATACACATGCAACGGGTTCGTGGCTCTCAATTATTACGCTGATTGCCTATGTGCTTACCAAAGTAAGTGTAACAGCATTTACCGGCGGTATTTTCATGGAAAGCTTACTTGGGCTTCCATTCTGGTATGGAGCTATAGGTTTGATAGTTCTAACCGGTATTTTTACTGTTTTGGGTGGTATGAAAGGCGTTATGACACTGTCAGCAATTCAGACACCTATACTTATTCTGGGTTCATTCCTGGTTCTTTTCCTGGGATTATCAGCCCTTGGTGATGGCAGTATCGCTCATGGCTGGACTGCAATGATCGACTACTCCAAAACCCTGAGCGTTGGAACCGACGGGGTTGCCCATGGCACAAATCATATGTTTCATTTCGAAACAGGCGATCCTTTGTATGACGACTATCCCGGTTTTTGGGTTTTTATCGGGGCCACAATTATCGGCTTCTGGTATTGGGCTACCGATCAGCACATTGTTCAACGTGTGTTGGGACAATCGAAAGGTGAGGCTAATGATGTAGTAATGAAACGTGCGCGCAGAGGAACCATAGCTGCCGGTTACTTTAAATTGTTGCCCGTATTTATGTTTCTTATACCCGGTATGATTGCTGCTGCATTGGCAGCACGTCCCGGCAGTGGATTTACATTAGATAATCCGGATACAGCCTTCGGGTCGATGGTTAAGTTCGTATTGCCTGCCGGTGTAAAAGGAATTGTTACCATTGGCTTTATATCTGCATTGGTTGCTTCGCTGGCGGCGTTCTTCAATTCCTGCGCCACGCTGTATACCGAAGATTTTTATAAACCCATGTTTAAAGGCAAAACCGAGGCCAGATATGTGTTGGTAGGCCGTTTGGCAACCGTAGTGGTGGTAATACTTGGCATTGTATGGATACCTGTAATGATGAGTCTCGGCAGCTTGTACTCTTATTTGCAGGGAATTCAATCACTGCTTGCTCCTGCAATGGTTGCGGTATTCGTATTGGGAATATTTTCGAAGCGAATTACGCCCAAGGCCGGTGAACTTGGTTTGATTGTAGGTTTTTTAATTGGTATGGTTCGCTTGCTGACCAACATCTTTACCAATACAGGAAAAGATGTAATGACCGGCTGGTATTGGGAATCAACTCGTTGGTTCTGGCATACCAACTGGCTCATTTTTGAGATATGGTTGCTGGTATTTATCATGGTGTTTATGGCTGTAGTGTCGTTTTTCACTCCTAAGCCAACGGCAAAACAGATTGAGTTTGTAACATTCACTAAAGATTACAAGGCCCTCATCAGGCAAAGCTGGAACAAGTGGGATGTAATTGCTTCGCTGGGAGTTGTAGTGCTTTGTTCTTTATTCTACATCTATTTCTGGTAAAATACACACAGGTGCAGGAGAGCCCACGGGCTTTCCTGCCTTTTCAAAATACTAACAAAGTCACTAGTGTCCGGTTATAAATCAAACAATGTCAGTTGTTTAGAAGAATCCGGTTGAATTAAGTTGTAGTTTTTATTTGTAAGTAGTTCATTAATAGGCACTTTTTCGAAGAGACTGAGGCTAAAAATCTGTAACAAAGTGTAGAGGCTTAGATCAACTTTCAGTTTTTTCTTGATAATTGCCACAAGCAGGTAAACACTAATTGCAATCCAAACTTGACAAAATACTGCATTGCGACTGTTGCCAAAAAATGATTTTATGCGTAAGTGTTGTTTTATCCATTTGAAGAACAACTCTATTTTCCAACGTTCTTTGTATAACTGAGCAATAATCAAGGCATCAAGCTCAAAATTATTGGTTAAGAAGACATAAGTCCTGTCTGTTTCTTTATCAAAGAACTTTACTCTTCGAA
>CAYNVK010000188.1:0-2919 GCA_964400395.1 uncultured Lentimicrobiaceae bacterium
CCCGATAACAGCAATCCCTATGCACTCGATGTTGAAAAAATACGTAACGGCGACACTGCTGCCATAGCATTTGCCGAAACACTTCAAATCAAAACATCGCTGGAGGAAATTCATGGGCTGGCTACCGATGCAAACGGGCATATTTATGTTTCGGGTAAAGACGGGGTCGAAATTTTCGATGCATCGGGTAAACCCGAAACAAAATTCAGCATTCAGGGCACTGCCCAATGCATTTCGCCCGACGAAAAAGGCAATTTGCTACTTGGCATCCAGGACCATATCGAAACCTGGAACAAGGCAGGCAAACAACTCTCCACATGGAAATCGTTTGGGCCCGATGCAGTGATTACCAGCATCGCCATAACAGGAAATGATGTGTTTGTTGCTGATGCGGGTCAGAAAGTTGTATATCACTGCGATCTCACAGGAAACCTTATCAACAAAATTGGATTGAAAGATCCGGCCACCGGCGTTCCGGGCTTCATTATACCCAGCCCGTATTTCGATCTGGGAATAAGCCACGATGGAAACCTGTGGGTGGTAAATCCGGGCAGGCATAGTTTCGAAAAATACAACTTCAGCGGCACCTTGCTTACTTCCTGGGGCAAAGCCTCTATGGCCATGGAAGGTTTTTGCGGATGCTGCAATCCCTCAAATTTTGCAATGATCAGCGACAGCTTGTTCGTAACCAGCGAAAAAGCCATTGAGCGTGTTAAAATTTATAATGCCGATGGCTCTTTCCGTTGCCTGGTCGCAGCCCCCAACCAGTTCGAAGCCGGAACCAAAGGACTCGACCTGGCTGTTGATAATCAAAACCGCATACTGGTGCTTGACCCGGTAAAAATGATGATCCGCGTTTTTGAGCTTAAAAAATAATTGCCATGCAGAACCGAAGAGAATTTATAAACATGCTGTGCCGGGGTACCATCCTCACCGGGCTGGCAGCTACCACCGGGCTGCTGGTTTACCGTTCGGCACGCAGCGGCAACTGCCAGCTGGGATCTTCCTGTGCCAATTGTGGTAAATCCGGAAGCTGTAACCTGCCGCAGGCAACACTGTACAAGGAAACCGTGTGGCAGCTCGATCCGGCAAAATGCATACAATGCGGCCGCTGTGCCGAAAACTGCGTGATGACCCCATCAGCCGTTAAGGTTACCCATGTGTATGCCATGTGTGGATACTGCGATTTGTGCGGCGGCTACCTGAAACCCGATACTAAAAACATTTCGACGGCTGCCGAAAACCAGCTTTGCCCCACCAGCGCTATAAAGCGCAAATTCGTCGAAGAACCATTTTATCAATATACCATCGATGAGCCTTTGTGTATTGGCTGCGCCAAATGCGTGAAAGGATGCGGGGCTTTCGGAAACGGTTCGCTGCAATTACAGGTTCGGCATGATCGCTGTGTAAATTGCAATGAATGTGCCATTGCCCGAAACTGCCCGGCCGATGCATTTAAACGGGTTCCCGCAAGCACGCCTTATTTGCTGCAGGGAATTGAGGCAAAAAACGAAGAAAAGGGTTAATCTCCCCAAAAGCAAAACACATCAAATACTCAGCACTAAGCACAAAGCACTAAGCACAAAGCACAAAGCACAAAGCACAAATGATTATTAAATGAAAAAAATACTTGCCATAGTCTTCCTCTTCATGTTGTTTGCGGCTCAGTTAATGAACGCATTCGGCATTCAGCGTTTCCCGAAGCCTGAATTCGAATCGGGATATGTGCAGCCCGAAACGCTGTTGCCCGATCCAAGAGCTGAGGTATTGGCTTTTATGGATATTGGCGTGCTGATTATCTCGCTGTCGGTAGTTTCGTGGCTGGTTATTAAAAAACGATCGCGAAACGGGGTTTTCTGGATGTCACTATTTGCTTTGGCATATTTCGGTTTTTACCGCGAAGGATGCATCTGTGCCATTGGATCCATTCAAAATGTTACACTTGCCCTGTTCGATAATTCATATGCTATCCCAATCTCGGCCATCGTGTTTTTTGCTGCGCCTCTGGCATACACCGCTTTTTTCGGGCGTACCTTCTGTGCCGGGGTATGTCCTTTTGGCGCCATACAGGACCTGGTATCATTTCGCCCACAAAAACTTGGTACAAGACTCAATGCAGTGCTGGGTGTAATTCCATACATCTACCTCGGGCTGGCAGTTTTATATGCCGCAACAGGCACCGATTTTGTAATATGCCGTTACGATCCCTTTGTGGGCATCTGGCGGTTTAATGCTTCTTTCGGGATGTTTATTTTCGGGGGATTGCTGCTTGTCGTTGGTATTTTTATCGCCAGGCCTTATTGCCGGTTTCTTTGTCCTTACGGGGTATTGCTCAACTGGACCAGCCGCTTTTCGCGAAAGCATATTACCATTACCCCGGCTGAATGCATACAATGTCGCTTATGCGAAAACTCCTGTCCGTACGATGCCATTGATATACCTGCAAACTCCAGGAATCCGGAGAGTAAACAAACCATGGGGCGCAAACTCATATTTATAACATTCCTCATTCCAATGCTTATGCTGGCTGGCGGTTGGACCGGATCACAACTTCATGAGCAGCTGGCCGGAGTAAATGCAAAAGTAAAACTGGCAAAACAAATTCTGAACCCGGTTACCGATAAAAACCAGGCCGAAACTTTCGAAATAGAAGCGTTTAAATCGCAGGGAAAACAACAGGCACAGGTATTTGCCGAAGCTTCGGAAGTGCTGCATAAATTCTATATCGGTGGCTGGATTTTAGGCGGATTTATCGGGCTTGTGTTCGGAGGGCTTATTGCAGGACGCTTAATTACCCGCTACCAGGCCGATTATGTTCCAAATAAAGGCAACTGCTTTAGCTGTGCCCGTTGTGTGGATTATTGCCCGGTGAAGAAGGCATAGTATGAGTTATTGGCTGGAAGACGGAAGACCGAAGAC
>CAYNVK010000188.1:3019-6578 GCA_964400395.1 uncultured Lentimicrobiaceae bacterium
AGCGATCCACTGAACTCGCCGGTTATGAAATCGCTGGTGGAAAAATTCAGGAATAATCCGGACGACGAACAACTTAAAGCTGAAATCCGCGAACTCGATCTGCTGGCCCGTAAAGCTTTTTTCACAAACCAATGGCAAATCCGTACCGGTGGTTACCTGTTATTATTCAGTGTCCTGATAGTTGTTATCTGCCTTAAAACTGTTGAATTACTTTCCGCCAAAATGCCGGTGGTGCCGGGTGATTCGCCTACCAGTTTCTGGGATTCGCGTAAAATTAACCGTTCGTGGGTGGCCTATTCAGGCTTAACCCTGGTGTTGATATCCCTGGTTTTCGCTTTTTTAACCCACAACCAACTGGGCTCAACACTCCAGCGCGCAGTAAATTCAGGCTCCATGGCCGAATCGGCTCAGCCGGGAAACGGTAATAACCTCCCAAAATCGGATTCGGCTGGCATTCGCGACAGTCTGGCACCTGGCAGCCAGGACTCATCGGCGCTTAGCCAATCCATGGACGGGTTCCCGACACAGCAGGAAATTAACGCCAACTCACCAGCATTCCGCGGCCCGGGAAGCAATGCTGTTGTTTACCAGCGAGGCTTCCCCACCAGCTGGAATGGCAGTAGCGGAAAAAATATAAAGTGGAAAACAGCCATACCGCTGCCCGGCTACAACTCGCCTGTGGTGTGGAATGATAAAATATTCCTTTCGGGCGCTAATGCCACAAAACGCGAAGTGTATTGTTTCGACAAAACCTCGGGCAAAATCCTTTGGCGCACACCAGTCGAAAAAATAGCGGGAAGCCCTGCCACAGCACCAAAAGTGAATGGCGAAACTGGTTTCGCGGCTCCTACACTGACTACCGATGGACGCAGGGTATACGCCATATTTGCCAATGGCGACCTGGTAGCACTCGATTTTGAAGGCAAGACAGTGTGGTCCAAAAATCTCGGTCTTCCCAAAAACCATTACGGGCACTCCTCTTCACTCGCCATGTATCGCGATCTGCTGATTGTGCAATACGACCAATCGGGGAATACCAATGTGATGGCATTTGCCGGAAAAACCGGTGAACAGGTATGGAAAACCAGCCGCGATGTGAAAATAGCGTGGTCCTCGCCCATCATTGTGAACACCGGCAAACAAACGGAAGTCATGCTGGTAGCCGAGCCTTATGTGATTTCGTACAACCCCGCCACAGGAAAAGAGCTTTGGCGCTTCAACTGCATTTCGGGAGAGGTAGGTCCTTCGCTGGCTTACGCCGATGGTGTTGTATTTTCAGTTAACGACTATGCAAAACTGGCCGCAGTTAAAATCGGCCCTGCACCTCAATTGCTTTGGGAAAGCGACGAATACCTGTCGGATATTCCCAGCCCTATTGCCACAGCCAAATACCTTTTCCTGCCCACAAGCTACGGCATGATGGTATGCTACGATGCCAAAAACGGAAGCAAATACTGGGAAAAGGATTTCGGAACACCCACCTATGCCTCACCAATGGTTGTTGATGGAAACATATGGCAGATGGATAAAAAAGGGATGATGCATATCTTTAAAGCGGATAAAACATATACTCCTGTTAGCGATTCCCCGTTGGGCGAAGGTTCGGTGTGCACGCCTGCCTTTGCTGGCGGAAACATCTTCATCAGGGGCGATAAGAACTTGTTCTGCATCGGGAGGTGACGGCACCATACATAGCTCTGGCCTTCAGGCCGGAGCTATAGGATGCACAGTTGCTCGTATCCTCGTCACATCCCCTAACCCCGGTATTCATGCCGGAGAGACACAACCCCAGCCTTCAGGCTGGGGATATAGAAACCTAAAACCAACACCATGTCATACGTAAAAATCTGGGTACATGCCGTCTGGGGAACAAAATACCGCCATCCGATCCTGGCGAAATCCATACGTGTGAACGTATTCCGACACATCAAGGAGAACGCAAAAAAACATAATATACACATCGACTTTATCAATGGTGTTGAAGATCACGTTCATTGCTTACTTCTGCTGAATGCGGATCTGTCGATCAGCAAAGTGCTGAATCTGATCAAAGGCGAATCATCGCATTGGGCTAATGATGTGAAAATAATAAATCAAAAGTTCGAATGGGCCGATGAGTACTATGCTTCCTCCGTTTCTGATTCTGCGGTGAAAACCGTCCGTGAATATATCCGTAACCAGGAAAAACACCATCAAAAGTTCACTTATGATGAAGAGTATCAGAAATTTCTGGATGAGCAGAGTAAAGAAAATGATGTTCCGCCTGACTCAAATCAGGATGATATTGACTACTACCAACTATAAATCTCAATAAACTTAATGCTTCAAACAACCGAACATATAATCCAAACAGTAAATCAGATCGTCGCAAAGCGCGGCATATCTCCCGATGCAGCTATTCCAATATTGCAGGATATTCAACAGGAATTCAATTATTTGCCTGAAGAAGCGTTAAAACATGTTTGTGAAATCACCGAAATTACGCCTGCCCGAATCACGGGAATATCAACATTTTACACACAGTTCAGGCATCAACCAGCCGGTAAACATATTATCCGGGTATGCACCGGTACTGCTTGTCATGTGAAAGGTGCAACAAGGGTCTACGATGCCATTGCACGCGAACTTAAGCTCACTGATGGACAGGAAACGGATGCTGCAGGCACCTTCACGCTCGAAACAGTGGCTTGCCTGGGATGCTGCACTCTAGCGCCGGTTATCAAGATTGATGATACAACGTATGGTCATGTTTTACCGGAAAAGGTAAACGAAGTTATGCAGGATTTCCTGTCGAAAAGTCTACAAACCCAACAAAAAAAGGTTGCTGCCACGAATAACGATTCCGAAGTAATGGGCGAAATACGCATTGGCCTGGGCTCGTGCTGCGTTGCCAGTGGTAGTGAAGAAGTAAAACTGGAACTCGAAAAAATCCTTAGTGAAACCAAAATCAATGTAAATGTTAAGCAGGTTGGCTGTGTTGGCGTTTGCAACCAGGTTCCGGTAATGGAAATCATTAAACCCGGTCAGCAGGATGCATTTTATGCAAAAGTGAAAGCCGAAGAGGTGAAGGAAATCGTTCTGAGCCATTTTCAACCCAGTGGATTTTTTAACAGGCTGAAAAACAATTTCGTAAGTAGTTTCGAAAAGGTGGTTGTAGAAGGTGAACCGTCATCCTTCCGCAAATATATGGCCGACCAGCGCGATACACCCATTTCCGAATTTTTGGGGCCACAGCTTGCCATTGCTTCCGAAAATCGTGGGGTTGTAAAACCTTGCGATATCAAGGAATACCGCGCTGGCGGAGGTTTTGAGGCTTTGCAGAAATGCCTTTCGGAACTGTCGCCTCAACAAATTGTTGACGAAATCACAAAAAGCGGTCTGCGCGGCCGTGGAGGTGCCGGTTTCCCGACCGGACGAAAATGGCAGATGGTTAAAGACCAGATCAACACTGAAAAATATATTATCTGCAATGCCGACGAAGGCGATCCGGGTGCGTTCATGGACCGCATGCTGCTCGAATCCTATCCTTTCCGCGTGATTGAAGGAATGCTGATTGCAG